>NZ_JBHUXV010000153.1:0-19612 GCF_042669125.1 Streptomyces sp. NPDC057253
GTTTCCCACGCCCCCGCCGCCCTCCCGGATGGGGTGGGGCCGGGGGGGCGGGCTTTTGTTTTTCCTCCCCGGGCCCGCGTGACAGCGGGGGGCCCGGCGGCCACGGCATCGGCTGTGCGGGAGGTACGACCGGTCTCCGGCGCGAGACCCGGTCGAGGAGGAAACGGTGTCAGAGGGCGATGATCTGCCACTGCTGGCGTGTGGCGCCCGTGTAGGTCTGTTGGTCGAGTTTGGCGCCGTCGGCGGTGGAGCCGTCGGTGACGTCGAGGGCCAGTCCGCTGAAGCGGTTGGTGAGCAGGTAGTAGCCGTCGCCGGTGGGGGTGACGGCCCAGTGCTGCTGGGGTACGTCGTCGTCGCTCCAGATGCCGGCGGCGGCGGCTTCGGCGCGGGAGAGGCCGCCGATCTCGAGGAGTTTGCCACTGCCGGCGCCGCGGATCTCGAAGTAGCCGTCGCCCGTGCCGGCGAAGGTCCACTTCTGGTTGGCGGTGTTCTTCCAGGGCCACTGCAGGACGGCGGTGCCGTTGGCGGTGCCCGCGCCGGAGACGTCCGCGCTCTTGCCGCTGTGGCGGGCGGTGAGGCGGTAGACGGTGCTGTCGCCGGGCAGGACGCGGGAGCGCAGCGCGGGTGTGGTGGTGCGTCCGCCGATGCGGAGGTTGCCGATGTTGGCGTAGTCGCCGGTGGCGGTGTTGACCTTGATGCGGACGTATCCGACGTCGCGGGCGGTCCATTCCGCGAACTTGAGGGTGCGGTCGCCGTTCCAGGTGGGGGTGGCGACCTGGGTGAAGGTGGTGCCGTCGGTGCTGGTGGAGATGGTGCAGGAGGTGATGTCACCGTCGGTGGAGTTGTTGCGGTTCCACTGCTTGGGCAGATACTCCAGGCACGAGACGCCGCTCCAGACGCCGCCGAGGTCGATGGTGATCGACTGAGGGAGGGCCAGGCTCCAGGTGGACCAGCAGGTCTCGAAGCCCTTGTCGCTGAGTCCGTCGATGGCGTTGAGAGGGCCTTCGCCGGTGTGGAAGGCGGTGGCGTAGGCGTTCACGGCGTTGACAGGGTGTTCGACACGCAGGGGCTGGGTCGGCAGGGCGGCGCGGGAGGTGTTGGGGCTCCAGGCGGCGCCGACCTCGGCGAGGCGGGTGACGATGTTGGTGTCGAGGCGGCCGTCGCGGTTGGGCGGGCAGTTGAGGATGAACGAGGTGTACTTGGGTTCGAGGTCGGCCAGGTGGGACAGGATCGACGCCTTGCTCATCGGGTCGGTCGTGGGTGTGCTGGGGTGCCAGAACCAGCCGTCGCTGATCGTCTGCCCCTGCAGTGACGCGTAGGTGTTCCCGGCGGGCGAGGTGACCCCGAGGGGTTCCTCGAAGTAGATGGCGTCACCGAGGAACGGCACCGACAGCGCTCCATGGTCGATCATCACGATGTCCGGCTGGAGGGACAGTACGTGCTCGCGGATGCGCTGGTAGGAGACGGCCTGCTGGCCCATCTGCCAGGCGTAGCCGTCGGTGACGAACATGTCGATGGTGCCGTAGTTGGTGAGGAGTTCGGTGATCTGACCGAGGATGAGGGTGAGGTCGGCGGGTTGGATGGCTTCCTTGGTGCCGACGCCGTGGCGGGTGTCGTAGGCCTCGACGGTGTGGGTGCGGTCCCAGATGGAGAAGTAGAGGCCGATCTTGAGGCCCTTGGCGCGGAACGCCGTGACGTACTGGTCGACGATGTCGTGCGGATAGCCGCTGTGGGTGACGTTCTGGGTGTCGTAGGCGGTGGGCCACAGGGCGAAGCCGTCGTGGTGCTTGGTGGTGAGCACGCCGTAGCTCATCTTCGCGGCGGCCGCGGCGGCGGCCCACTGGGCGCAGTCGACGGCGGTCGGGGCGAACAGTGCGGGGTCCTGGTGCGGGGCCGCCCACTCCTCGTCGGTGAAGGTGCCCAGGTTGAAGTGGTTGAACATGCCGAACCGCAGGTCCGCCAGCTTGCTCAGCTTGTCCTGCGGGGTGGCCGCGGCGGCCCGGCTCAGTGCGTCGAGGCCGGGTACGACGGGCAGCGCGGAGGCGGCCACGGCGGCACCCGCGGCGCCCATGAGTCGGCGGCGGGACAGACTTCCGGACACGATTCACTCCCGGTGCATCAGGGGACGGGGGGGCTGATGTGACCTATGAATCTCATCCGTGTGTCAGACAGGTCAACCCTCGTGCAGGGATGAATAGTCGCTGGAAACAAAGAGGTTGGCGGAGCAAAAACGGAAATTTCCGCCCAGTGTCTCCCATGGACATCACATGTATGACCTGTACCTCGCTCATTCCCGGCTTGACCGGCAAGCGTTAGCGATAACACTGTGCCCGTGGACCAGCGGAGTCAGCGTCCCGGCAGGGCGCGGAGACCTCACCGGGGAGTGGGGCCGGCCCGGAGAGGGCGGTCGGCATCTTCGACATGGCCAAGGCCGCCGGAGTCTCCCACCGGACCGTGTCCCGTGTGATCAACAGCAGGCCGAGGGTGAACCGGCCACTCGGGAGCAGGTCCTGGAGTGATCGGGGCGCTGGGCTACCGGCCCGACCGGCTGGCCAGGGCGCTGGCCGGGGGAGTGGTGCGTTCGGTGACCGTCCTCACCGCGGACACCATTCTGTTCCGTGCGGGGCGGCCAGAGCGCCGACACGGCCGGCGAGATGCGGTATGCCCACGCGGCGGTGCAGGTCCGGTTCGCCGACGGAGTACGCGACCTGGAGCCGGTCCTCGCCGGTGCCGAGACGGCGGAACACCCGGACGGCAGCGTCACGCTGGCGCTGCGGTTCGACGACCGGCACTGCTCGCTCACCGTGGAGACCCACTACCGCCTGCGCGCGCACTCCGATGTGATGGAGCGCCACCTCGTGCTGCGGCACTCCGGCACCGAGGCCGACGGACCGGTCACCGCCGCCAGGGCCGACTCCGCCACCTGGATGCTGCCCGTGCTCGGCGAGTACTGGCTCAGTCAGTCCTACGGACAGTGGTCCGCCGAGACACAGCTCAACCGGACGCCGCTGTCCTGCGGCGAGACGGTCTTCATCAGCCGCCGTGGTACCACCGGTCACCAGGCCAACCCCTGGGCCATGATCGACGACGGGCGGGCCGGCGAGGACCATGGCGCCGTCTGGTGCTGCGCGCTGGCCTGGAGCGGCACTTGGAAGCTGACCGCACAGCGACTGCCCTTCGGGCGCGGCACCCTGGCGGCCGGGTTCGGGCACGACCGGGTGACGTGGGAACTGCGGGCGGGCGCAGGTCCACCCCGCGCGGGTGATGGGCGCCTGGGCGACCGACACCAATCCGTACCCGGGACGGCGACTGCCCCTGGACTTCCGTTTCCGTGTCGCCACGGCCGGAGTGCTGGGCGGCGGCGACCTCAACCGCTGGGACGAGGGCGAACTGGCGCGGGCCGCGGAGCACGTGGCAGCCTACAAGCGTGTACGCCGGCTGGTGCGGCGGGGCGAGCATTACCGGCTGCGGCCCGACGGCGACGGCGAGCTGAGCGCCCTGCAGTACCTCGCGCCGGACGGTCGCGAGACCGCGGTATCGTCCTGCGCCGGGCGCGGCGCTTCGGTCACCACGACCGTCCGCTGCCGCTGCGGTCGCTCGATCCGGCCGCCCGCTACCGGGACGCGCTCACCGGTGCCGTCCACCACGGCGCGGTCCTGCTCAGCCAGGGACTGCCGTTGGACCTGGACGCCGACGACTACGCCTCCGCGCTCGTCCATCTGGTGCGTGAGCAGGGCTGATTCCGGTCCTGTCGCATCGACCGCCGGAAGGGGCGGGGGCTGCCGCGACCTGCGGCCCCCGCCCCTTCCGACGGTGTGATCCGTCCAGTGGACATCGACATTGATGGGATTGATTCCAGGTTCTGGGGCGAGAGGTCAGTCTTCGAGTCCACTCTGTTACCAGCGGATTTCGAGTTTCTGCGTCAGGGGTATGGACAGCCCGGTCGGGCTCTGTCTATAAAGACATCCCATCTATCGGGGGAAACAGTCACCCGCCGGATCAGTGCGAGGAACAATGACGAGACTCAGAACTGCTCTCTTCTCCGCGGTATCGGCCTGCTCGGCTCTGGCCCTGCTCAGCGCCTGCAGCTCCAGCTCCGACTCCGGGTCGACGACGAGCGACAAGCCGCTGGTGGGCGTCGACTACCCGCGCTCCGACACCGACTTCTGGAACTCGTACATCAAGTACACGCCGGAGTACGCCAAGGAGCTCGGTCTCTCCCTGAAGACCACCAACTCGCAGAACGACGTCGCCAAGCTGACGTCGAACGCGCAGACGTTCATCAGTCAGGGCGTCAAGGGCATCGCGATGGCCCCGCAGGACACCGCCGCCATCGCGCCGACCCTGTCGCAGCTGGAGGCGAAGAAGATCCCCGTCGTCACCGTCGACACCCGCCCCGACAGCGGCAAGGTGTTCATGGTGGTGCGGGCGGACAACCGCGCGTACGGCGAGAAGGCGTGTCAGTACCTGGGCACCAAGCTCGGCGGCAAGGGCAAGGTCGTGATGCTCCAGGGCGGCCTGGACTCCATCAACGGCCGTGACCGCACCGAGGCGTTCAACGAGTGCATGAAGAAGAACTATCCGGACATCAAGGTGTTCGGTGAGGCCACCAACTGGGACGGCGCCGTCGCCGCGCAGAAGCTCCAGACCGACCTGACCGCCAACCCGGACATCAAGGGCGTCTACATGCAGTCCAGCTTCGCCCTGGCCGGCACCCTCCAGGTCCTCAAGCAGAAGGGCCTGCTGGTCGACCCCTCGGACAAGAAGCACGTGTACGTCGTCTCCAACGACGGCATCCCCGAGGAGCTCAAGTCCATAGCCGAGGGCAAGATCGACGCCACCGTCTCGCAGCCGGCCGACCTCTACGCCAAGTACGCCCTCTACTACCTGAAGGCCGCGATCGACGGGAAGACCTTCAAGCCGGGCAAGACCGACCACGACAGCACCATCATCCAGGTCCGTGAGGGTCTGCTGGAGGACCAGCTGTCCGCGCCGCTGGTCACCGCCGACGGCGGTACCTACGGCGGTGTGCCCAGCGTGAAGAGCGACGACAAGTCGCTGTGGGGCAACAACCTCGATTGATGGTCCGTCGGAAAAGCCAACAGCTCACGATTTCAAGGCGGTTGAGATGAGCGACGGGGAGCGAGCAGTCACCCCCGCGCCCGCCCCGGCTGACGACGGGCGGGCCCCCGCAGCCCCGCCCGTCGTCGAGGCGACGGGCATTGTCAAACGATTCGGTCCGACGGTGGCCCTGCGCGACGCCCGGATCACCGTCCGGCCGGGCGAGACCCACGCCCTGGTCGGCCGCAACGGAGCCGGAAAGTCGACCCTGGTGTCGGTCCTCACCGGTCTGCAGGCCCCGGACGAGGGCACGGTCACCTTCGGGGGCGAGCCGACCCCCCGGCTCGCCGACCGGGACGCCTGGCGGCAGCGCGTGGCCTGCGTCTATCAGAAGTCGACGATCATCCCCACACTGACCGTGGCCGAGAACCTCTTCCTCAACCGCCATCAGAGCGGGCGCAGCCGCCTGATCAGCTGGCAGGCAATGCGCAGCCGGGCCCAGGACCTGCTGTCGACCTGGTCGGTGAACGTCTCCCCGCAGACCATGGCCGGCGATCTGAGCGTGGAACAGCGGCAGTTCGTCGAAATCGCTCGGGCACTGTCCTTCGGGGCCCGGTTCATCATCCTCGACGAGCCGACGGCCCAGCTCGACGCCGCCGCCATCAACCGGCTCTTCGACCGGATCCGCGATCTGCAACGGCAGGGCGTCACCTTCCTGTTCATCAGCCATCACCTCCAGGAGATCTACGAGATCTGCGACATGGTGACGGTGTTCCGCGACGCCCGGCACATCCTGACCGCCCCGGTCGCCGAGCTGCCGCGGACCGAACTGGTCGCCGCCATGACCGGTGAGGCCGCCGGGTCCGACCGTCCGGAGCGGGCGGGCCGTCCCGACACCGCCGCCGGGGCCGCCCTGGACGTGCGCGCCCTGGGCAGCGAGGGCGTGTTCGAGGACATCAGCTTCACCGTGGGCGCCGGTGAGATCGTGGGGCTCGCGGGCGCCGCGGGCAGCGGTCGTACGGAGGTCGCCGAGACCGTCGTAGGACTGCGGGCCGCCGGGTCCGGCGAGCTGGAGATCGCCGGGAACCGGCCCCGGCCGGGCAGTGTCCCGGCCGCGCTCGCCGCCGGCGCCGGGTTCGTCCCGCAGGACCGGCACCACCAGGGCTTCGTCCCCGACATGTCGATCGCGGACAACGCCACCCTGTCGGTGCCCGGCCGTATCGCGCAGCGCGGCCTGCTGAGCAGGGCCCGCCGGGACCGGCTCGCCGGGGACATGATCGAGAAGCTGGCGATCAAGACGCCCGGACCGGAACTCCCCGTCTCCTCACTCTCCGGGGGCAACCAGCAGAAGGTCGTCATGGCGCGCGCCCTCGCCGACGACCCCCGGCTGCTGGTCCTGATCAACCCGACGGCGGGCGTGGACGTGCGGTCCAAGGAGTTTCTCCTGGGCAAGGTCGAGGAGACCGCGGACGCCGGCACCGGAGTGCTCATCGCCTCCGACGAACTCGACGACCTGCGCATGTGCGACCGGGTCCTGGTGATGTTCCAGGGCCGGATGACGACAGAGATCGCCCGCGGCTGGCACGACCACGACCTCGTCGCCGCGATGGAAGGAGTGGACCTCGATGCCTGAAACCGCCCTCGCGGAGACCCCCGCGCCCGAGACGGGGGAACAGCCCGGGCGGCGCGCGCTGCTCGGTGGACGCGTCCCCCTCGCCCGGCTGCGCGACCTCGCCCTGGTCCCCGCCATCGTCGTGATCGCGATCGTCGGCCAGATCGTCAACCCGATCTTCCTGCAGACGGACAACCTGATCAACGTCCTGCAGACCATGTCCGAGATCGCCCTGCTGGTCCTCGCCCAGACGATGATCCTGATCGTCAAGAAGATGGACCTGTCGCTGGAGTCGACGATGGGCCTCGCGCCCGGCGTCGCGGCCTGGCTGGTGGTGCCCACCGGCGCCGGACACGGCCTCGGCCTGCTCCCGGGTGCCTGGGCGATCCCCGTCACGCTCGCGGTGGGCGTACTGATCGGTGTGGTCAACGCGCTGCTGATCATCCGGTTCGGCCTCAACGGCTTCATCGTCACCCTCGGCATGCTGATCGTCCTGCGCGGCATCCTCACCGGCATCTCGGGCGGCCAGACCTTCTTCCAACTGCCCGAGTCGATGCTCTACCTCGGCACCGCCGAATGGTTCGGCATGCCCGCCTCCATCTGGGTCTGCCTGGTGCTGTTCGCCGTCGCGATCGTCGTCCTCGGCTGGACCAGCTTCGGCCGCTCCCTGTACGCCATCGGCGGCAACGTCGACGCCGCGAAGGCCGCCGGCATCCGCACCGACCGGGTGCTGGCCATCGTCATCATCACCGGGAGCCTGCTCGCCGCCCTCGCCGGACTGCTGCTGTCCGGACGGCTGGCCTCGGTCGCCTCCGCCCAGGGCAACGGCTACATCTTCACCGTCTTCGCCGCCGCCGTCATCGGTGGGATCAGCCTCAACGGCGGCAAGGGCACCATGTTCGGCGCCTTCACCGGCATCCTGCTGCTCTTCATGATCCAGAACGTGCTCACCCTGGCGGGCGTCCCCGCCCAGTGGATCGGAGCCCTCAACGGCCTGATCATCCTGGTCGCCCTGTGCATCTCGCGTATCACGGGCGGCAAGGTCCAGGACTGAACCGACCGGCAACGGCGCCGGAACGCCTATCACCACTCAGTACTGCCCGTCGCGAAGGGCCGCGTGCCCGACCGACCCTCACAGGAGTTCTCACCATGACGCCTGCCGTGCCCGCATCCGCCCGCATCACCGCCCTGGACGTGCTCGACGTGCGCTTCCCGACGTCCGAGCACCTGGACGGGTCCGACGCGATGAACCCCGAGCCCGACTACTCGGCCGCCTACGTCGTCCTGCGTACCGACGCCGGCGACGGACTGGAGGGCCACGCCCTGGCGTTCACCACCGGCCGCGGCAACGACGCGCAGGCCGCAGCCATCGCCACCCTCGCCCCGCACGTCGTGGGTCGGTCGGTGGAGGAGGTCTGCGCCGACCTCGGCGCCTTCGCCCGCTCCCTCGTGCACGACCCCCAACTGCGCTGGCTGGGACCGGAGAAGGGCGCCATCCACATGGCGACCGGCGCCGTCGTCAACGCCGCCTGGGACCTGGCCGCCAAGCGGGCCGGCAAGCCCGTGTGGCGGTTCCTCGCCGAGATGACGCCCGAGGAGCTGGTCGCCCAGGTCGACTTCCGCTGGCTGTCCGACGCCCTCACCCCCGAGGACGCCCTGGACATCCTGCGCCGCGCCGAACCCGGCCGCGAGGAGCGCGTCACCCACCTGCTGGACCACGGCTATCCCGCCTACACCACCACCCCCGGCTGGCTCGGCTACTCCGACGAGAAGCTGTCCCGCCTCGCCCGCGAGGCCGTCGCCGACGGCTTCACCCAGATCAAGCTGAAGGTCGGCGCCGATCTGGAGGACGACATCCGGCGCATGCGCACCGCCCGCGAGACCGTCGGCGCGGACATCCGCATCGCCGTGGACGCCAACCAGAGATGGGACGTCCAGCCCGCCATCGACTGGATGCGCGCGCTGGCCCCCTACGACCCGTACTGGATCGAGGAGCCCACCTCCCCGGACGACATCCTCGGCCACGCGGAGGTCCGCAAGGCCCTCGCGCCCATCAAGGTCGCCACCGGCGAGCACATCGCCAACCGGGTCGTCTTCAAGCAGCTGTTGCAGGCCGGCGCGGTGGACATCGTGCAGATCGACTCCGCCCGGGTCGGCGGCGTCAACGAGAACATCGCGATCCTGCTGCTCGCCGCCAAGTTCGGCGTCCCGGTCTGCCCGCACGCCGGCGGCGTCGGCCTGTGCGAGATGGTCCAGCACCTGTCGATGTTCGACTACGTCGCGGTCACCGGGACCACCGAGGACCGGGTCATCGAGTACGTCGACCATCTCCACGAGCACTTCGTCGATCCCGTCCGCATCGCCCGCGGCAACTACCTGGCGCCCGAACTCCCGGGCCTGAGCGCCCAGATGCACCAGGCGTCCCTCAAGGAGTACGCCTACCCCGACGGCCCGGTCTGGTCCGCCCGTGTCTGAGCCGCTGCCCCTGGTCGACGCCCACCACCATCTGTGGGACCTCGACCGCCGCCCCCAGCCCTGGCTCGACGAGCCCGGACACGAGCCGATCCGCCGCTCGTTCGGCCCCGCCGACCTGCGCGCGGCGGCCACCCGGCCGATCGCGGGCCGCCGGCTGACGGGCACGGTGGTCGTCCAGTGCGTGACATCGTTGCCCGAGACCCGTGAACTGCTCACCCTGGCCGACGGGGACCCGCTGGTCGCCGCCGTCGTCGGCTGGGCGGACCTGACCTCCCCGACGATCGGAGACGTACTCGACGAACTGCGGGGCGGGCCCGGCGGCGGTCACCTGCGGGCCCTGCGCCACCTCGTGCAGGGCGAGCCGGACCCTGCGTGGCTGCAACAACCCTCCGTGGAGCGGGGGTTGCGCGCGGTCCAGGAACGCGGCCTCGGTTACGACGTGCTGATCCGCAGCCACCAGTTCCCGCAGGCGATCCGCCTGGCCGAGCGGTTCCCCCAACTGGAGCTGGTCCTGGACCACGCCGGAAAGCCGGACCTCGTCACCGGCGAACTGAAGGACTGGGCACGGCAGGTGGGAGAACTGGCCGGCCACCCGCAGGTGCGGTGCAAGGTCTCGGGTCTGGTCACCGAGGCCGACCACGACACGTGGACGCTCGACGACATCCGGCCGGCGTGGGACGTACTGCTGTCGGCCTTCGGCCCGGACCGGCTGATGTTCGGCTCGGACTGGCCGGTCTGCGACCTCGCCGGCGGCTGGAACCGCTGGGCGGGGACGGTCGAGGAACTTCTCCACGACTGCTCCGCAAGCGAGACCGAGGCGGTACTCGCAGGTACGGCCGCCTCCTTCTACTGCCTTCCCGCACACCGGACCGAGGGGACGGCCGCGTGCTCCTGACCGAACTGCTGCACCCCGGCATCCTCGAAGCCCTCGCCGGCGCCGGCCACGGCGCCCGTGTCCTGCTAGCCGACGGTCACTACCCGGCGAGCACCGCCACCGGCGAGCGCGCCAGGACCGTGCATCTCAACCTCGCCCCCGGGCTCCTCGACGTCACCAGCGTCCTCGACGTTCTGTTGCGTGCGCTGCCCGTCGAGTCGGCCCATGTGATGGTGCCGCCGGAGGGCGAACCCGAGCCGCCCGCGATCGCGGAGTACCGCTCCCGGCTCGCGCCCGTACCGGTCGAGACGCTCGGCCGCTTCGCGTTCTACGACGCCGCCCGCTCGCCCGACCTGGCGCTGGCGATCGTCACCGCCGACACCCGTACCTACGCCAACCTGCTGCTGACCATCGGCGTCCGCGCGGAAGGGACCCTGACTTCACGATGACTCTCGCTGTTCGTTATGTCTCCGCTCGTGTGTTGGACACGACGGCGGTGGAGGAGGCGCCGCCGGGCCGGGGGGAGGTGGTGCTGGCTCCGGCGTACGTGGGGATCTGCGGGACGGATCTGCACATCTTCCACGGGGACATGGACGCGCGGGTGGGTGCGCCCGCGGTGCTGGGGCATGAGATGGCGGGCCGGATCGTGGCGGTCGGGGAGGGCGTGGAGGGCTGGCAGCCGGGCGACCCGGTGACGGTGATGCCCTTGCGCTGGGACGATTCCTGCCCCGCCTGCCGGGCAGGGCACCAGCACATCTGCCAGCACCTGGACTTCATCGGGATCGATTCGCCGGGTGCGATGCAGCAGCGCTGGACGGTGCCGGCGTCCACCCTGGTGCGGCTGCCGGGAGATCTGCCGCTGGACCGGGCCGCGCTCGTCGAGCCCACGGCCGTCGCCGTGCACGACGTGGGCCGCGCGCAGGTGCGGGAGGGCGAGAAGGTCGTCGTGGTGGGCGGTGGTCCGGTCGGTGTGCTGATCGCGCTGGTCGCGCGGGGCAGGGGTGCCGACGTGCGGGTGGTGGAGCTGAGCGCGCATCGGCGTGTGCTGGCGGAGGAACTGGGGCTGGCCGTGTGGGACCCGGCCGCGGTCGACGTGCCCGAACTGGTCCGGGAGTGGACCGGGGACGCGGGCGCGGACGTCGCCTTCGAGGTGTCCGGCGCGGCGGGCGGGGTGGAGACCGCGGTCGACGTGCTGGGGGTGCGGGGCCGGTTGTGCCTGGTCGCCATCCATCCAAGGCCGCGTGAGGTGAACCTGCACCGGTTCTTCTGGCGTGAACTGACCTTGGTCGGGGCGCGGTTGTACGACCGCGGCGATTTCGAGAGGGCGGTCGCTCTGGTCGCGGACGGCACGATCCCGGCCGACCGGTTGATCAGCAAGGTGGTGCCGCTGCCGGAGGCGCCGGCGGCGTTCGAGGCGCTGGAGGGCGGCGGAGACGTGATGAAGATTCTTGTCGACTGCGGCACCCCTCAGGAGGCCCGGGCATGAGCCTGTTCGATCTGACCGGGAAGCTCGCGGTGGTCACCGGGGCGCGGCGTGGTATCGGCCGGGCGATGGCCCGCGCGCTCGCGGAGGCGGGCGCGGACGTCATCGGGGTGAGCGCGAACCTGGAGGCGACCGGCAGCGACGTGGAGAAGGACGTCACCGCCGCCGGGCGCGACTTCGAGGCGATCCGCACCGACTTCGCCGACCCGGATGCGGTGAGGGCCCTGGGCGCGGATCTCGCCGCGCGGGAACGGCCGGTGGACATCCTGGTCAACAACGCGGGCACGATCCGGCGCACCCCGGCCGCCGAGCACTCCGACGCGGACTGGGACCTGGTCCTCCAGGTCAACCTGACCGCCCAGTTCGCGCTCACCCGCGCGGTCGGGGCCACGATGGTGGCCCGGGGCCGGGGCAAGGTCGTCTTCACCGCCTCGCTGCTCAGCTACCAGGGTGGGATCACCGTGCCCGGCTACACCGCCGCCAAGCACGGCATCGCGGGCCTGACCAAGGCGCTGGCCAACGAGTGGGCCCCGCACGGCGTCAACGTCAACGCGATCGCCCCCGGCTACATCGCCACCGACAACACCGAGGCCCTGCGCGCCGACCCGGCCCGCAGCCAGGCGATCCTGGACCGGATCCCGGCCGGCCGCTGGGGCAGCGCCGATGACCTCGCCGGCGCCACCGTCTTCCTCGCCTCCGACGCCGCCGCCTACGTCCACGGCACCATCCTGCCCGTCGACGGCGGATGGCTCGGCCGATGACCACACCCCTCACATCACTCCTGGCCGGTACCAGAGTCCTGCCGGTGCTGACCGTTCCCTCCGCCATGACAGCCACCCCGCTCGCCGCCGCGCTCGCCGAGGGCGGGGCCCGGTGCGCCGAGGTCACGTTCCGCACCGATGCCGCCGAGCAGGTCGTGAAGGCGATGGCGGCGCACGGCGGGCTGACCGTCGGCGCCGGCACGGTCCTCACCGCCGAGCAGGCGGAACGCGCGGTCGCGGCCGGTGCCCGGTTCGTCGTCTCACCCGGGTTCGACGAGGAAGTCGTCGCGAAATGCCGGGAGTTGGAGGTGCCCGTCGTCCCGGGTGTCGCCACCGCGACCGAGCTGATGCGGGCCCTGCGGGCCGGGCTCGACACGGTGAAGCTGTTCCCGGCCGAACCGCTCGGCGGTCCGGACACCCTTCGGGCCCTCGCCGCGCCGTTCCCGCAGGCGCGGTTCGTGCCGACCGGCGGCATCGGCGTCGACCGGCTGGCCGACTATCTCGCCGAGCCCTCGGTCCTCGCCGTGGGCGGCAGCTGGCTGGCTCCCGTCGCCCTCCTGGAGCGCGGCGACTACGCGGAGATCCTGCGGCTGACCGCGCAGGCGGTCGAGAGGAGCGCGCCGTGACCGACGTGGTGGCCCTCGGAGAGGTGATGCTCCGGTTCGACCCGGGTGAGGGCCGGATCCGCACCGCCCGCTCCTTCCAGGTGTGGGAGGGCGGCGGCGAGTACAACGTCGTCCGGGGACTGCGCCGCTGCTTCGGGCGCAGTACGGCCGTCGTGACCGCGCTGGCCGACAACGCGGTGGGCCGGCTGGTCGAGGACCTGATCCTGCAGGGCGGCGTCGGCACGTCCCTGGTCCGCTGGGTTCCCGGGGACGGCATCGGCCGTACCGCGCGCAACGGCCTGAACTTCGTGGAACGCGGCTTCGGCATCCGCGGCGCCCTGGGCGTCAGCGACCGGGCGAACACGGCGGTGTCCCAGCTGCGGAAGGGGGACGTCGACTGGGACGCCGTCTTCTCCGCGGGGGTGCGCTGGTTCCACACCGGGGGGATCTTCGCCGGGCTGTCCGACACCACCGTGGACGTCGCCGACGAGGCCATGGCGGCGGCCCGACGGCATGGGGTGACCGTGTCGTACGACCCCAACTACCGCCCCAGCGTGTGGGAGGGCCGGGGCGGCGCCGACCGGGCCCGTGAGGTCGATCTACGGCTTGCCCGGCACGCCGACGTCGTCGTGGGCGCCCTGGGCCTCGCGGGGAGTCATCCGGGGGCGGTGCGCGTCGGCGCGGACGAACTCCCCGACGCGCTCGCGGAGGTGTCCGGACTCCTCCCGCGGGCCGGGGTGTTGGCGACGACCCTGCGCGCGGTGCCCTCGGCGGGGGTGAACGACTGGTCCGCCGCCGCATGGTCGCCCGGTACCGGTTTCCTCACCGGCCCCCTGATGCCGGGCCTGCACGTCCTGGACCGCATCGGCTCCGGCGACGGATTCGCCGCCGGACTGATCCACGGTCTGCTCGCAGGGGAGAGCCTGGAGCGTGCCCTCGCCTACGGCACCGCGCACGGCGCCCTCACCATGACCACGCCCGGCGACGTCTCCATGGCCTCACTCGCCGAGGTGGAGGCGCTGATGGCCGGAGGCTCCGCGGCCGTCCGACGCTGAGCCGGGCACCGAACCACCCGAACCCTGGAGTAACCCTTGCAGCGCAGGAAGATCACGAGCACCCGGGTCGAGCTCACCGAACTCGGCTTCGGCGCCTCGGTCATCGGCAACCTGTACCGGGTCACCCCGGCCGAGGACGCGGCGTCGGCGGTCGAGGCCGCCTGGCATGCCGGTGTCCGTTACTTCGACACCGCGCCGCACTACGGCCTGGGACTGTCGGAGGCGCGACTGGGCGCGGCCCTGCGCCACCGTCCGCGGGACGAGTACGTCGTATCGTCCAAGGTCGGCCGCCTGCTGGTGCCCAACGAGAGCCCCAGGGGCGTCGACAGCGAGGGTTTCGTCGTCCGCGACGACCTGCGCCGGCAGTGGGACTTCAGCCGCGACGGCGTCCTGCGCTCCATCGAGGCCACCCTGGAGCGGACCGGCCTCGACCGGCTGGACGTGGTCTATCTGCACGATCCCGACGAGCACTGGAGGCAGGCCGCCGAGGAAGCCATGCCCGCCCTCGCGGACCTCCGCGACCAGGGGGTGATCGGCGCGATCGGCGCCGGCATGAACCAGTCGGCCATGCTCGCGCGCTTTGTGCGCGAGACCGCCGCCGACGTCGTCATGCTCGCCGGCCGCTACAGCCTCCTCGACCAGTCCGCCCTCGACGACGTCCTGCCCGCCGCACACGAACACGGCAGGAGCGTCGTCGCGGTCGGCGTCTTCAACTCCGGACTCCTCGCCCGGGACCGCCCCGCCGAGGGCATGAAGTACGACTACCAGGACGCCCCGACGCACCTGGTCACCCGGGCACAGCGCATCGCGGAGGTGTGCGAGGAGCACGGGACGAGCCTCCCCGCCGCCGCGCTGACCTTCCCGTTCACCCACCCCAGTATCATCAACGTCACCCTCGGCATGCGGAATCCGGAACAGGTCATGCGAAACGTCGAGCTCCACCGGCGTCGCGTCCCCACGGGGCTCTGGGACGATCTTCGGGCTCAGGGACTCATCAGGCCGGATGTGCCCGCGTAGCAGGCTCAGGGAAGGAGTGCGCCATGTCTCTCACCGACAGGGCAATCGAGCAGATCCGGGAACTGATCCGGACCGGAGCGCTGCCCCCGGGCTCCAAACTGCCGCCCGAGCAGGAGCTGTCCGCGCAGCTCGGGCTGTCCCGCAACCTCGCCCGGGAAGCCGTCAAAGCGCTCGCCGTGGCCCGTGTGCTGGAGGTCCGGCGGGGCGACGGCACCTATGTCACCAGCCTCCAGCCGAGCCTGCTCCTCGAAGGGCTCGGGGGAGCGGTCGAGCTGATGCAGAGCGACAAGGGCGCGCTGCTGGACCTGATGGAGGTACGGCGGCTGCTCGAACCCCTCGCCACCGCCCTCGCCGCCACCCGGATCACCGAGGACGGTCTGGCCGAGGTCAAACGCCACCTCGACGCCATGCGGGAGGCCCGTGAGGATGTCGAGCGGCTGAACTCCCACGACGCGGCCTTCCACCGGGCCGTCGTCTCCGCCACGGGCAACGAATCGCTGCTCACCCTCCTCGAAGGCATCTCCGGCCGCACTCTCCGCGCGCGTATCTGGCGCGGCCTCGTCGACGACCAGGCCGCCGGGCGGACCCTCGCGGAGCACGAGGCGATCTACGCGGCCCTTTCGGCACGTGACTTCGCCCTCAGCCAGGCGGCGGCACTCCTGCATGTCAGCAACACCGAGGAGTGGCTGCGCGAGCACCTGCGTACGGCCGCTTCCCTGGGGGACTACGCAGGGAGTGCCGAGGACGGGGCCGACCTCAAGGCATCCTGAACGGCGCGGCCGGCGAGGCTCGCCGTCGGCGGCGGACGGCCCGGTGCCGTCCCGCATGCGGCGGCTACGGGGACCCTTGAAAGCCGAGTGAAACTTGGTTTTAGATGAGGGGCCGCCATCGGGTGGCACCCCGCGACACGCGCCTGACCGGTCCGCGGCCGCACCATCGGGACGATGCGGCCCGGCCCAGAGCCGAGGAACCCCAAGTGAACACAGCCCCCCGCCACCCCGCTGCCGCCTGGGCCTCCCCGGGCCTGCTGGCCACCGGTCGACTGGCCACGCACGCGCTGGACCACCCGGACCGGGTGAGCCTGGACGGAACCTGGGAGTTCCAGCTGCTGCCGCACCCCGACGCGGCACCGGGGGAGTCCTGGGACACCATCGACGTCCCAGGGGCCTGGACCCTGCAGGACAAGGGCGACCTCCCGCACTACACCAACATCGTGATGCCCTTCGAGGCGGAGCCGCCGTACCCGCCGGCGGCCAATCCGACGGGGATGCACCGCAGGCGGTTCGACGTGCCGCGGGGGTGGCTGGAGCGACGGACCGTGCTGCACGTCGGCGCGGCGGAGAGCGTGCTGCTGGCGCGGCTCAACGGCCACGAGGTCGGTATCAGCAAGGACTCGCACCTGGCGGCCGAGTTCGAGGTCACCGGGCTGTTGCGTGAGCACGGCAACGAACTGGTGCTGACCGTGGTGAAGTACTCCGACGCCAGTTACGTGGAGGACCAGGACCAGTGGTGGCACGGCGGGATCACCCGCTCGGTCCACCTGTACAGCACCGGGCCGACCTATCTGGAGGACGTGCACGTCGTCGCCGACTTCGACGCGGGCACCGGAAGTGCCTCGCTGCGCGTCGACACGCACGTCGCCACCGACACCGGAAACCTCTCGGACGGCTGGCGGGTGCGCGTACGGGTGCCCGGTCTGCTCGACGCGGTCGAGATCCCGGTGCCGGTCGCGGAACCGCCCCGGGGCATGACCCCGACGTTCCCGGCCGGGGACGAGATACCGCAGCCGATGATCCCCGCGGACACCCTCGACCTGCTGAGCCTGCGCCCGGCGCGGGCGCCCCTCGGAGAGGAGGAGGCCGCCACCGCGGACCAGATCCAGCAGGTGCTGTTCCCGCCGCCTCCGGGCGTGGCCGTGGTGCGCGCGTCCGGCCTGCCGGCCGCACCGTGGTCCGCGGAGGACCCGCGCCGTTACGGACTGGAGGCGGAGCTGCTGGACCCCGACGGCACGGTGGCGGAGCGCACCACCCTGTCCATCGGGTTCCGCCGGGTGGAGATCCGCGGACGGGACCTGCTGGTCAACGGCCGCCGGGTGCTGATCCAGGGCGTCAACCGGCACGACGCCGACCCGCACACCGGTCGTACCGTCGGCCGCGAGCGCATGGAGCGGGAACTCTCCCTGCTCAAGAGGTTCAACGTCAACGCCATCCGCACCTCGCACTACCCCAACGACCCCGTGTTCCTGGAGCTGTGCGACACCTACGGGTTCTACGTGGTCGACGAGGCGGACATCGAGGCCCACGCGTACGCCTCCTCGCTGGCCCACGACCTGCGTTACCTGCCGGCCTTCGTCGACCGGGTCGCGCGGATGGTGCGGAGGGACAAGAACCACCCGAGCGTGATCGTCTGGTCGCTGGGCAACGAGAGCGGCTACGGACCCGCCCACGACGCCGCCGCGGCCTGGGTGCGCGCCTTCGACCCGACGCGGCCGGTGCAGTACGAGGCGGCGATCCAGCCCGACTGGTACGCGGGCCACGCCGCCAGCGACATCGTCTGCCCGATGTATCCGGTGCCCGCGGCACTGCGGGCGTACTCGGCGTCCCCGGACGCGGACCGCCCGCTCATCCTGTGCGAGTTCCAGTACGCGCAGGGTAATTCCAACGGCGGTTTCGACGAGGTCTGGCGCCTGCTGGAGAGCGCACCCGGCCTGCAGGGAGGCTTCGTCTGGGAGATGCTCGACCACGGCCTGGACCCGGACCGTGACGGCCGGCACCGGGCGGGCGGCGACTTCGGGGACCAGCCCCACGACGGGCTCGCCTGCATCAACGGCCTGGTCTTCCCGGATCTCACCCCCAAGCCCGCCCTGTACGAGGCCCGGACCCTGTTCGCTCCGCTCGCCCTGGCCGCGGCATCCGACCGGGCCCGGTCGGATCTGCAGCGGGGACGGCTGCGCCTGCGCAACCGGCAGGCCTTCAACGACACCACCGGCCTCGAACTGTCCGCACAGGTGGAGACCTCCACCGGACCGTCGCGGTCCGTTCCGCTGTCCTGCCCCGTCATCGGACCGGGCGAGGAGGGAGTGCTGGCGCTCCCGGAGACCCTGCGGCGGGCGGCGACGGCGACGGACGCCCTGGCGGTCACCGTGATCGTGGCCACCGCGGACGATCACCCCTGGGGACCGGCCGGCACCGAACTGGCCCGACTCCAGATCTCCCGGCCGCGCTCCTCCGCTCTCGGGTCCGCCGGGGCCGGAGTTCCGGCGGCCGTGCCCCTCGACACCGACGGCATGCTCGACCACCCCGGCCTGGGCGCAGCCCCGGAGCTGTCGCTGTGGCGTGCCCTCACCGACAACGACGCCGCGGGCGTACTCGACCACCGGCTGCGTCGCACCGGACTGTTCCGCACGGAGCGCAAGCTGGTGTCCGTGACCGAGGGGCCGGGCACGGCGACCGTGGAGGCGGCCTTCACGGCGGCGTTCGGGCAGGTGGTCACGCACCGGCGGACCATCACCGCCCTCGGTGGTGACGCGTTCCGGTTCGACGAGGAGGTCGTCCTCCCCGACGCGTTCGAGGAAGTGCCCCGGGTGGGGCTGGTGCTGGAGACCCTTCCCGGCTTCGACCGCATCGCCTGGACCGGTCTCGGCCCGCACGAGACCTACCCGGACCGTCGGGCGTCCGGCCTGCTCGGCCGTTGGGAGAGCGCGGTCGCCGACCTCGCCGTGCCGTACCTGCGCCCGCAGGAGAACGGTGGCCGTGCCGAGGTCACGGACCTGGAACTCGGAGACGCGGCCGGTCGGCGGCTCCGGCTGCGCACGGACCGGCCCGTCCAGATGAACGCCTCCCATCAGCGGGTCTCGGACCTGGAGTCGGCCGAGCGGGTCTGGCAGCTCACCCCGCGTCCGCAGACCGTGCTCCATCTCGACGTCGCACACCGGGGTCTCGGCACGGGGGCCCTCGGCCCGGACACCGCCCCCCGGTTCCGGATCCGGCCGGGCACGTACGCCTGGAGCTGGGAGCTGGTCTTCGACGGTTTCCGGGACTGAGACGCAGATCTCCACGGGACTCCACGCGAGAACTTGAACGGCACCCTCAAGTTGGAGTTACAGTGGGGGCATATCTTGAGGGGCTCCTCAAGATGATGGAGAGGATCTGATCAGGATGACCGACCGTGACGATGTGCTGGACCTCGTGGCCCGTTCCGCCGACGCGGTGAACCGGCTGGACGCCGAACAGTTCGAGAGCCTGTGGACGCCCGAGGCGGCCTGGGTGATCGACCCGCCCCTGGACTTCACCCTGGAGGGTTCCCGCGCGGAGATCGCCAAGGGGTTCGAGGCCGGGATGCGGGCGATGTGGGCGTCGTTCCTCCAGCTGATCCACAGCACGACGGTGGACGTCGACGGGGACACCGCGACCGCACGGACGTACCTCACCGAACAGGGGATTCGCCCGGACGGCACCGGCCAGCTCCTGCACGGTGTCTACGAGGACACCGTCGTCCGCACCGACGAGGGCTGGCGGTTCGCCAGGCGGCACTTCCGCTACCTCTACCTCGACCAGCCGCAGCTGGGCGGCCAGGCCGCCGCGACCGGGACGTTCGCGCTCCCCGTCGCCCCCTGAGCGGGACGGAGCCGGTGATCGCGGCACCCCGGTTACGATGCCGGGATCACCGG
>NZ_JBHUXV010000154.1:0-19351 GCF_042669125.1 Streptomyces sp. NPDC057253
GTGTTCAGGTCACGGTGACGCCGCTGCGGGGGGAAGCACCTGAGCGATCTGTTACGACGGGGGAATCGCGTCAGGCACTGCGGGGGGTGGCTGAGATGGTCCGCGGGGTGGGGGTTTCCGGTTCCACCAGCCGATGGTCTCGTTGGTCCAGGTTCACAAAGATCATTCCGTACCGGATGGCACAGCGAACGGGCTGCGGCGCCCCCCGAGGCCGCCGCAGACACCGGTACGCCCGTACGTCCTCGTCCTCGTCGCGCGTGACGACCACCGGTTCGCCGAACACGGTCACCATCAACGAGTCACCGGGGTGGGGGATCGCGGTGACGAGGTCGATGAAGTGCCAGCCCGAGCGGTAGGCGGTGGCCATTTCCCTGCGGAAGGAGCGGTCGTCGGGTGGAGTAGTCATGTCAGGACCAGATGGTGTCGGCCGGGAAGACCGCGGCATTCTCGTCGGGCGTCACAACCACTGGCTTCACGTCGCCGGCGTGCGTGTCGCTCTTCACAGCAGAGAGGCCACTCAGCGTTCCGAAGGCCACAACGGCGGAGAAGGCGGCGACAATCACCGAGCGAAGCATTCTCTTACCCATAGTCGGCTTCGTCCTCACTTGAAGGTCCCCTCTTCCCCCGTCGGATAAGACGATGGCTCATTCAGGCACGTCATGGCCACAGGCTCAGTGCATCATGTTCCTGCATGTTCAGGACCCTGGGGGGTGGAGATTTGACAACAAATCAGGCCAATGGGACACATCCCCATGACATTACTGAACTATGTGAGGAGGGAAGCCGCCTCTACGCACACGCTCTGCGCACAGGACGCATCGCCCGGGCGGACGTGGAATCCGCCCCGTGCCTCATGGAGTTCGCCCTCCTGCACCCCGATCCCGACGACGCCACCTGGCTGCGCCCGGTTCCCCCCTCGGTCGCCCTCGCCCAGCGGCTGAATCCGATCGAGCGGACGATCTCCGAGCACCGGCGGACCTCGGTCCAGCTGGCCGAGGTCTTCGAGCCGTTCATGGCGCTGAGTGCCCAGGGAACCGCACCCACACACTCGATCACGGTGCTGGAGGGCCTGGACCGCATCAACGCGGCCCTCGACCTGGCGACCACCCAGTGCCAGAACGAGGTGCTCACGGTCCAGCCGAGTGCCCGTCATCCCGAACGCCGGGTCATCGAGGGGCTGGAGCGGGACCGGACCCTCACCGAACGGGGCGTGCGCATCCGCACCCTGTACCAGCACACCGCCCGGTACAGCCCGGAACGGCTGGCCTACGTGGACCGGTTCACCAGCGGGAAGGCCGAGTACCGGACCATCGACGAACTGGTCGAACGGCTCATCATCTGCGACGAGACCGTGGCCTTCATCCCGGTCCGGGAGGACCGGCAGGTCGCGCTGGAGATCCGGCACCCCGGTCTCGTCCGGTACCTGATCAAGGTCTTCGAGTTCATGTGGAGCCGGGCGGTCCCGCTGAGCGCCGGCGCCCCCTACGAAACGGCGCCCGACGGCATCACGGACATCCAGCACTCCATCGCCAAACTGCTCGTGGAGGGCCATGTCGACGAGGCCATCGCCCGGCGCCTGGGCATGAACGTCCGCACCTGCCGGGCCCACATCGCCAAGCTCGCCACGGCGCTCGGCAGCGGCAGCCGTGCCCAGCTCGGCTTCCTCATCGCCCAGTCGGGGATCCTCCAGCCCGACCAGGCCGTACCGGGGGGAGACGACCACCCGTGAGAGGGGCTCACGCGCACGGCGGGGAGGACCTCTGCGACGCGGGCCTGGACCTGTACACCCGTGCGCTGCGCGAGGGGCGGGTGAGCACCGAGGAGGCGGACAAGGCACCGTGTCCCCTCGACCTCGGTCTGCTCCAGCCGGACCTCGGGGACCTGCGGTGGCTGCGGCCCGTCAGCCCGGCCCTCGCCCTCCAGCGCCTGCTGCGGGGCGCCGAGGAGCGCATCGCCGACGAGCGGCGCCGGGAGGAGCGGCTGGCGGCGGTGTTCGAGCCGTTGATGGCCGCCGGCACCGGATCCGCCCCGCTCGCGGAGACCCCGACGATCAGCGTCCTCAGCGGTCTCGACCGCATCGGCGAGGCCATCCAGCGGGCCGTGGCGGACACCTCGGGCGAAGTGCTCACCATCCAGCCGCACACCAACCGCACCCACTCCCCCGCCGAGATCCACGCCGAGGCCCTGGTCCGCGACCAGGCGCTGCTCGACCGCGGCGGCCGGATCCGCACCCTCTACCAGCACACCCTGCGCCACGCACCCGGCATCCTGGCCCGCTACGAACGCCTGCGCGGCGACGTCGAGGCGCGCACGCTCGACGAGGTCACCCAACGGCTGATCGTCGTCGACCGCCGGATCGCCTTCATCCCCGCCAACCAGGACCGCACCCTCGCCCTGGAGATCCGCCACCCCGCGATCGTCGGTTTCCTCGCCACCGCCTTCGACCGGCTCTGGCGGCTCGCCACCCCCATGCACCCCCGAGCCGTCGAACCGCCCTCCCCGGAGGGCATCACGCCCCGCCAGCGCGCCATCGCCGCCCTCCTCGTCGAGGGCCACACCGACGCCGTGATCGCCGACCGGCTCGGCATGAACATCCGCACCGCCCGCGTCCACATCGCCAAGCTCGCGGCGACGCTGGGCAGCGAGAGCCGCGCCCAACTCGGCTACCTCATCGGACGGTCCGGGATCCTGGGTCAGCAGGAGGCGGACGAGTGACGACCGCGGCCGCCCATCCGGCGCACGACCCGCGGGACCCGTGCCCGGAAGGCATCGAGCTCTACGCACGCGCCCTGCGCGAGGGCGGCGTCGGCGTGCGGGACGCCTCAGTCCTCCCCTGTCTCACCCGGACCGGGCTGCTGCGCACCGACCCCCGGGACCCCGACCGGCTGGAACCCGTCCCACCCGCCCTCGCCCTGCACCGCATGCTCCGCGCCGCCACCGAGCGCGCCGTGGACGAACGGCGGCGCGGCGCCCGCCTGGCCGAGGCGCTCGCCCCGCTGACGCGGATCGACGGGCCGCGTACGGCGGTCGGGGAGGACCCGGCGATCAGGGTCCTCAGCGGGACCGAGCGCATCAACGAGGCCATCACCGAGGCGATGACCGGCACCGTGCTGGAAC
Organism: Streptomyces sp. NPDC057253; assembly: GCF_042669125.1. NCBI lineage: Bacteria > Bacillati > Actinomycetota > Actinomycetes > Kitasatosporales > Streptomycetaceae > Streptomyces > Streptomyces sp. NPDC057253. The sequence goes on from NZ_JBHUXV010000154.1 coordinate 3,118, forward strand.
TGCTGTGCGTGCAGCCCAACATCCACTACAGCGACAGCCGGGGCGCCGCCGCCCAGGCGGTGGCGATGGACCGGGACCAGGCGCTGCTCGACCGCGGCGGCCGGATCCGCACCCTCTACCAGCACACCCAGCGGCAGATGCCGCTCGTCCTCGCCCGCTACGAGCAACTCCGCGGCGACGCCGAGGCCCGGTCCCTGGACGAGGTGACCGACCGGCTCATCGTCGTCGACCGGGACGTCGCGTTCATCCCCGCCGGCGCGGACGGCACACAGGCGCTGGAGGTCCGGCATCCGGCGCTGGTCGCCTTCCTGGCCGCCACGTTCGACCGGCTGTGGTGGCAGGCCACGCCCCTGTACCCGCAGACCGTTCACCGGCCCAGCCTGAACGGTGTCACGCCCCGGCAGCGCGCCATCGCCGGGCTGCTGATCGAGGGGCACACGGACGCCGTGATCGCCGACCGGCTCGGCATGAACATCCGCACCGCCCGCGTCCACATCGCCAAGCTCGCGGCGACGCTGGGCAGCGAGAGCCGCGCCCAGCTCGGCTACCTCATCGGACGGTCCGGGATCCTTGATCGGGGAGCGTGAGGGAGGTGACGGAGGTCGGGCCGTCCAGGCCCACCTGCGCTATCCGTACGCCCAACTGCGTCCGGCTGGCCGCCCCCAGGGTCTCCGAGAGGCGCGCGATGTGGGCCCGGCAGGTGCGGACGCTTATGCCGAGGCGTTCCGCGATCACCGCGTCCTGGTGGCCCTCCGCGAGCAGGGCCGCGATGGACTGCTCGCGATGGGAGATGCCCTCGATGCCGGTGTCGGGAAGCGGGGCGGTCAGCGGGATCGCCAGGCGCCACAGCCGCTCGAAGACGGTCACCAGGTACTCCACCAGCGCGGGGTGCCGTAGCTCCAGGGCGAGGGTGCGGTCGGCGTTCGCGGGGATGAAGGCGACCGTGCGGTCGAAGAGGATGAGCCGGTCGATGACCTCGTCGAGGGTGCGGGCCTGGACCGAACCGCCCATCAGCTCCAGGTAGTTCAGCAGGCCCTGGCCGTGCCGTGCCACGTGGGTGTACAGGTCCCGCATCCGTACGCCCCGGCCGCGCAGCGCCAGCGCCCGGTGCAGGCCCTCGGTGAGCTCGTGCTCGGGGCGGATGCCGCCCGGCTGGACCGTGAGGACCTCCGTCGTACAGGCCTCGGTCGCCTCGTCCATCGCGGCCTGGATGCGGGAGAGGCCGTCCAGGACACGGATCGCGGTCCCCTCGCCGGCGGCGCCCGCGACGACGCTGGGTGCCAGGCCCGCGTACCGCTCCACGGCGGCGACCGCGGCCCCGACCCGGCGCTGGCTCGCGCTGACCTCGTCCTGGACCTCGCGCAGCAGCCGGGTCATGACCTCCTGGGGGGCCGTCGGCACCAGCCAGTCCATGTCGTCGGGGTCCGGGTGCAGCAGGGCCAGTTCGAGCAGACAGGGCACCGGCTCGGCGTCGACGCGCGGCACCCGCCCGCGCCGTACGGCCCGGGAGTACACCCGGTCGCCGGCCTCGCACAGCCGGTCAGCACCGTGTGGATGGTCGTCCGCCCCGTAGCCGGTCATTGCCCATCCCACCCCCGGTTCCAGCGTCTACCGCCCTCTTGTCCTGTTCCCCATCGGAGCGTCGAAGCCCCCTCGGCTCCGCAACTATGCGCGGACCGGACCGGCTCCGCAACACGGCTCCTCGGGCCGGGGCAGGGGAATACGGCCGATATGCACCACTGCATCCGGGCCTCCCCCCGCCGGGTTGCAACAAGCTGCGGGCCGGCGGGTACAGCCGAACGAGCCTTCACCGCACCGGCCCAGGGGCGCGGGCCTGGGACATCGGCGGCTCCGCCGCCGGGCGCGAAAGCCCCACCGGCCCACAGCCGCACCACGACCGACCGACCACGACGGCCCCCCGCGGAACAACCCGCTCCGCGCGTCAACTCCCGGAAATCACACAGTGATCAGTTCGTTACCAGTCGCACTTAACGTCAGCTCATGGCGGACATATTTGACGCGTACGCGTTGGCCGACGCGTGGGACGAGATGTTCGAGCGGCCGGGTGAGGTCAGGACCGCCTATGAGCCGGTACTGGCAGCGCTTCAGCCGATCGAGCCGAGCGAACTCAGGTTCCGGGCCGACCAGATGGCCCGGGCGTTCACCGACAGAGGCGTGACCTACGCCTTCGCGGGCGAGGAGCGGCCCTGGCCGCTGGACCTCGTGCCCAGGATCCTCGACGCCCTGGAATGGGATCTCATACAACGCGGGGTGAGCCAGCGGGTCAGGGCCCTGGAGGCCTACCTCGCCGACGCCTACGGGCACGCCCGAGCCTTCGAGGACGGAGTCGTGCCCTGGCGGCTGCTGCTGAACTCCGCGCACTTCCACCGCGCCGCCCACGGGATCGATCCGGTCAACCAGGTGCGCATCCATGTCGCCGGCATCGACCTCGTCCGGGACGAGCAGGGCGACTTCCGGGTCCTGGAGGACAACGTCCGGGTGCCCAGCGGGGTGTCGTACGTCATCGAGAACCGGCGCGCGATGACCCGTGTCTTCCCGTCCCTGTTCGCCGAACAGCATGTGCTGCCCGTCGACGGTTACGCGCAGCGGCTGCTCGGCGCCCTGCGCGCCGCCGCCCCCGACGGGGTCCAGGACCCCCGGGTCGTCGTCCTGACCCCCGGGCCCAGCAACGCCGCCTACTTCGAACACGCCCTGCTCGCAAGGCTGATGGGCGTCCAGCTCGTCGAGGGCCACGACCTGGTGTGCCGGGGCAACCGGGTGTGGATGCGCACGACCCGCGGTGAGGTGCCCGTCCATGTCGTATACCGGCGCCTGGACGACGACTTCCTCGACCCGCTGCACTTCCGCCCGGACTCGGTGATCGGCTGCCCGGGCATCCTCGGCGCGGCCATGGCGGGCCATGTCACCCTCGCCAACGCGGTCGGCAACGGCATCGCGGACGACAAGCTGCTCTACACCTACGTCCCGGACCTGATCCGCTACTACCTCTCCGAGGAACCGATTCTGCCGAATGTGGAGTCGTTCCGCCCGGACGAGCCGGGCCAGCTGGAGGCCGTCCTCGACCAGATCGACCAGCTGGTGGTGAAGCCGGTCGACGGGGCCGGCGGACAGGGCATCGTCATCGGCCCCAAGGCCGACCGGGAGACCCTGGAGAAGACCCGCGAGGCCGTCCGGCAGGACCCCCGCGGCTTCATCGCCCAGCGCCCGGTCGCCCTGTCCACCTCTCCCACCCTCGCGGGTGAACGCATGGCGCCCCGCCACATCGACCTGCGCCCCTTCGCCGTCAACGACGGCAGCGACATCTGGGTGCTGCCCGGCGGCCTGACCCGGGTCGCGCTCCAGGAGGGCAACCTGATCGTCAACTCCAGCCAGGGCGGCGGCTCCAAGGACACCTGGGTGCTCGCCGAGGGCCCCGCCGAACCGCCCGCGCCCGCGCACGGCACCGCCCACCTCGACATCGCGCCACGTCAGCACGGTCCCGAGGGCAACCGCACCGCCGTACAGGAAGGGGCGCAGCAGCAGTGAACGACGTGATCCTCTCCCGGATAGCCGAGGCCCTCATCTGGACCGGCCGCTACGTCGAGCGGGCGGACGCCACCGGACGGATCCTCGACGCCTACCTCCACCGGATGCTGGAGGACCCCTGGCGCGACGAGGACGCGGCCTGCCGGTCGTTGTACGCGATCCTCGGCATGGACGCCGGCGGCAGACCCGTCGACATGCAGCAGGTGCTGGACCAGCTGGCCTTCGACGCCCGCTCGACGGGCTCCATCGAGGGCGCGCTCGGCGCCGCCCGGCTCAACGCCCGCAGCGCCCGTGAGGCCGTCTCCTCGGAGATGTGGGAGTGCCTCAACTCCACCTGGCACGCGCTCGCCGACCAGCGGCTCGCGGCCCGCCGCACCGGCCCCTACGCCTATCTGGAGCTCGTACGGCGGCGCGCGGCCCTCTTCTTCGGGCTCGCCGACTCCACCATGAGCCGCGACGACAGCTGGCGCTTCGTGGTGCTCGGCCGGAGTCTGGAGCGGGTGGACATGACCGTACGGCTGCTGTCGGTCCGGGTGCTGGACGCGGCCCACGCGCCCGACTGGCCGACCCTGCTGAGTGCGTCCGGCGCCGACGAGGCCTACGCGCGCGTGTACGGCGGTTTCGGCGACACCCCGCGGGTGGCCGAGTTCCTGCTCCTGGACCGGGACTTCCCGCGCTCCGCGCTGCACGCCCTGACCACGGCGGAGGAGTGCCTGACCGCGCTCGGCCGCCCCCGCCAGGACCCCGCGCGCCGCCCGATCGGCCGGATGCGCACCCGCCTCGAATACCTCGACCTGCACGCCCTGGAGGAGCAGCTCCCCGTGCTCCTGAAGGACCTGCAGACCGCGTGCATGGCCTCCGCGGAGGCGGTGGCGGAGCGGTTCTTCCCGTACCAGGGGCCCGTCGAGTGGGCCCAGGAAGGAGCCGGACGATGACCCGCCGCCTCCGCATCAAGCACGTCACCGAGGTGGCGTACGCCCAGCCCGCCGCCTCGTCCCACAACGAGGTCCGGATGACCCCGCTGACCCTGCCCGCCCAGACCACCCTGGACGCCCGGGTCACCGTCAACCCGACCACACCGACCTGGTCGTACTGGGACTACTGGGGCACCCAGGTCACCGGTTTCGACCTGATGGACCCGCACGGCCGGCTCACCATCACGGCGTCCAGCCTGGTCGAGACGACCCCGCCGGAGCCGCTGCCGGCCGCGCCCAGCTGGGCCGAGGTGGCCGAACGCGTCGCGGGCTCGCGCCTGTTGGAGTTCGCGAACCCGACGGGCCGTACGACGGTCCCGGCGAAGCTGGCCAAGAAGGCCCGCAAGGCCGCGGCGGGCCTGGACCCGCACGAGACGGCGCTCGCGGTGTCGGGGCTGGTCGCCGGCCGGGTGTCGTACCTGCCCGGCGCGACCAGCGTGAACACCTCCCCCGCGGAGGCCTGGGAGCAGGGCGCCGGCGTCTGCCAGGACATCACCCACCTGACCATCGCGATGCTGCGGGCCGTGGGCCTGCCGGCCCGCTATGTCTCCGGCTACCTCCACCCGGAGCGCGAGGCCGAGCTGCACCGGCCGGTCGCCGGGCAGAGCCATGCCTGGATCGAGTACTGGGCGGGCGACTGGTGCGGCTACGACCCCACCAACGGGGTGCGGGCCGACGAGTCCCACGTGGTGGTGGCCCGGGGCCGCGACTACGACGACGTGACCCCGCACAAGGGGATCTACCGGGGGGTGCCGGGCGGGCCGCCGGAGGTGACGGTGGAGTTCACGCGGGTGGCCTGAACGGCCGGGAGGGGCCGGGGGAGCATTCCCGCGGCCCCTCCCCACAGTCCGCTACGACAGACCCGCCGCCGCGCAGGCGCTCTTGTAGTCCGCGGTGCAGATGTCCTTGACGGTGTAGATGCCGTCCTTGACGACCGTGCTCTTGATGTTGTCCTTCGTCAGCGCGACGACCTGGACGAGCTGGGCCGGGATGTCCTTGTTGGTGGGGCTGTCGACGCTGTCCGTGGCGAGGGCGTCGAACTGGATGTCCTTGCCCTGGATCTTGGTCACGGCCATCTCGGCGGCGGCCTCGGCCTCGTCCGGGTACGGCTTGTAGACGCTCATGTACTGCTCGCCGGAGACGATCCGCTGCACCGCGGTCAGCTCCGCGTCCTGGCCGGTGATCGGCGGGAGCTTCGTCATGCCCGCGTTCTCCATCGCCTGGATGGCGGCGCCGGCCATGGCGTCGTTGGCGGAGTAGACGGCCTTGATGTTGCCCTTGCCGATCGCGCTGATCGCCTTGGCCATGTCCTTCTGCGCGATCTCCGGCTTCCAGCCGTCGACGTCGTACGTCTCGGCGATCGTCACCTTGCCGTTGAGCTCCGACATCGCGCCCGCCTTGAACTGCCCGGCGTTCGGGTCGGAGGGCGAGCCGTTGATCATGACGATCTTGTCGGAGGTGTCGATCTCGGAGCCGATCGCCTCGACGAGGGAGCGGCCCTGGACCTCGCCGACGAGTTCGTTGTCGAAGGAGACGTACCCGTCGATCGGGCCCTCGGCGAGCCGGTCGTAGGCGATGACCGGGATGCCCGCGTCCTTGGCCTTCTGCACCATGTCCGCGATGGCGTGCGAGTCGACCGCGTCCAGCAGGATGACGTCGACCTTCTCGTCGATCATCTGCTGCATCTGCCCGGCCTGCTTCTTCGCGTTGGCCTCGCCGTTGGCGTAGACCGTCTTGCCCTTCTTGTCCGTGAGCTCCGCGACCTTCCTCTGGATGATCGGGTAGTCGAACTCCTCGTAGCGGGTGTTCGTCTTCTCCGGCATCAGCACACCCACGGTGATGTCGTCGCCCTTGGTCGGGCTCGCCTCACTCCCGCTCGCGGCGCCGAGCGCCCCGCAGGCGGCCAGCGAGAGGGACATCGTGGACGCGGCCACGGCTATGGCGATACGACGCATGGGGCTGCTCACTTCTGATGCTTTCTGGACGCGGGCGCGGCATTGCGGCCCATGTGACTGAAAAGCCAACGCGGGGCCGCCCACCGACGTCAAGCGGAATCACTTAACGAGTGCGCAACGCCACTCTCCGCCGACGGTGTGAAGACTTGGCGCGAACACTAGTACAACCAACTTCACACCTCGCGAGTCGTGATCACAGCAGCCCCACAACTGCTGTTCCGTGCCCGACCAGAGGATCGAATGAAGTCAGCCACACGCACGACCGCCGCGGCCGCCACCGCCGTCGTGCTCGCCACCGCCGGCACCCTGCTCACCACGGCCGCGGCCCCCGCCTCGGCAGCCGTGTCGTGCACCTCCCCGGTGTTCAAGCGCCAGTTCTACGCGAACACGTCCTTCTCCGGCACCCCGAAGAAAACGGACTGCGACGACGCGATCGACCAGTCCTGGAGCGGCGCCCCCGCCACCGGCCTCCCCAAGGACAACTTCGGCGTCCGCTGGACCCTGACCCGCGACTTCGGCTCCGGGGGCCCCTTCGCGCTCAACGCCACCGGCCTGGACGGCATCCGCGTCTACGTCGACGGCGTCCGCAAGATCGACCTGTGGAAGAACGTCTCGTCGACGGTCAAGAAGACCGCCAACGTGACCATCCCCTCGGGCAAGCACACCCTGCGCATCGACTACGCGAACTGGACCGGCGCCGCCAAGGTCAAGGTCACCTACACGCCCCGCACCACCGCCGACGTCGACAAGGTCAAGCCCCTCACACCGACCGGCACTTCGGTGACGTACGACAAGACCACCGGCAAGGCGAAACTGACCTGGGCGAAGAACAAGGAGATGGACCTCGCCGGGTACAAGGTCTACCGGCGGCTGAAGGGGGCCACCTTCCCGGGCACGCCGCTCGCGACGACCACCTCGACGTCGTACACCGACAGCACCCTGCCGGTGACCGGCGACACCTACTACTACGAGCTCCGCGCCCGCGACAAGGCGGGCAACGAGTCGGGCGGCACCGCCGACCAGGCCGTGGTCACCGCCGACCGGACCGCGCCGGCCGCGGCGACCGGGCTGACGGCGGTGGGGACCACAGCGGGCAACTCCGTGACGTGGCAGGCGTCCCCGTCCACGGACGTCCGCCACTACGAGGTGTGGGCCTCGCGCAACGGCGACCCCGACCCGGACGGGCCCGAGATCGCCATCGGGACGTCGTTCGTCGACCGGCTCGCGGAGGAAGGGGTGCCCTACACGTACACCGTGCAGGTCATCGACGCGGCGAACAACATCTCCCCGGTCTCCGCCAAGGTGACGGTCACCCGCCCGGTCGCCTCGGCCGTGCCCGCCCCGACGGGGGCCACGGGCACCCCCGCCGACGCGTCCACCACCCTGACGTGGACCGCCGCCGACGCCGCCACCGGCTACCGCGTGTACCGGCGTACCGACGTCAACGGCGCCTGGAGCCTGCTCGGCAGCGCCGCGGGCACCTCGTACGAGGACACCTCCGCGCCGAAGGGCAAGGCCTACTACTACGTGGCCTCCGTCGACGCCCAGGGCGCCGACTCGGCGCCCTCCACCGACGTCACCGTCGACCGGCTGACCCCGGCCACCGCGACCGGCCCGGCCGCGCCGAAGCTGACCCTGGTCACCAACGGGGTGCCCGGGCGCTCCCCCATCGAGGTCACGGCCGCGCCCGGAGCGGGTGACGAGGCACGCGTCCTGAAGGGCTACGCCTGGGAGATGTCGGGCGCCTGCGGCTCCAGCGGCGACCGGTTCTCCACCACCGGCACGCTCACCTGGACGGCCCCCTGGAACGGCCCCTGCGTCGCCACGGCGTACGCAGTGGACGCCTACGGCCGTCAGGGCACGCAGAGCGCCTCCGTGGAGTTCTTCAGCGGCCGCTGACGGCAACGCACGAGGAAGGGCCCGGAGAGATCTCCGGGCCCCTTCCTCGTGCCTGAGCGCCTAGTCCTTGGCCCGCTTCGGCCGCCACACCACCAGCGCGCTGGTCTGCTGCACCTCCTGGTACGGCACCAGGTCGCGGCGGTACGACGCGTGCACCGCCGCCTCGCGCTGCTGCATCGCCGCCGCGGCGCCCTCCACGGCGGCCTGGAGTTCGGCCACCCTCGACTGGAGCGCGGCGACCTGGTTCTCCAGTTCGATGATGCGCTTGATGCCGGCGAGGTTGATGCCCTCGTCCTGCGACAACGCCTGCACCTGGCGGAGCAGTTCGATGTCGCGGGCCGAGTAGCGCCGGCCCCGCCCGGCCGTGCGGTCCGGGGAGACCAGGCCGAGGCGGTCGTACTGACGAAGGGTCTGCGGGTGCAGGCCGGAGAGCTGGGCCGCCACCGAGATGACGTAGACCGGGGTTTCCTCGGTCAGTTCATACGGATTGCGTCGACGACCGTCCATCTCGAATCATGCTCCCTTCGCGGCCTGGAACAGCTCCGCCCGTGGATCCTCACCCACGGTCGCCTCGCGATACGCCTCCAGCGCGTCACGAGCCTTCCCCGACAGCTCGGTCGGGACACTCACCTCTACGGTGACCAGCAGATCGCCCCGGGTGCCGTCCTTGCGGACCGCGCCCTTGCCCCGCGCCCGCATGGTGCGGCCATTGGGCGTGCCCGGGGGCAGTTTCAGCGTCACGGCCGGTCCGCCGAGCGTCGGCACCCTGACCTCGCCGCCGAGCGCCGCCTCCGCGAAGGTCACCGGGACCGTCACCGTGAGGTTGTCGCCCTTGCGGCCGAAGACGGGGTGCGCGGCGACGTGCACGGTGACGTACAGGTCGCCCGCCGGGCCGCCGCGCTCACCGGGCGCGCCCTTGCCGCGCAGCCGGATCCGCTGGCCGTCCGACACCCCGGCCGGGATGCGGACCTGCATGGTCCGGGAGGACTTGGCCCGCCCGGAGCCCTTGCAGACCTCGCAGGGGTTCTCCGCCATCAGGCCACGGCCCTTGCAGTCCGGGCAGGGGTCCGTGAGGGAGAACCCTCCGCCGGAGCCCCGGGCCACCTGGCCGGTGCCGACGCACGTCGGGCACACGCGCGGGTTGCCGTTGGCGTCCCCGGTGCCCGAACAGGCCTTGCAGGGGGCCTGCGAGGACATCCTGAGCGGGACCGTCGCCCCCTCGATCGCCTCGGTGAAGCTGAGGGTGACCTCGGTGTCGATGTCCTGTCCGCGCCGGGGCTGGACGCGCGTAGTTCCCGAGCTGCCCCGGTTGAACAGGCCCCCGAAGACGTCCCCGAGTCCGCCGCCGAAGCCGCCGGCTCCCTGGCCCCCGCCCTGGGCGCCGCCTCCGAAGAGGTCACCCAGGTCGAAGTTGAAGGAGCCGCCCGCGCCGCCCGGCCCCGGACGGAAGCCGCCGTTGCCGAACAGGGTGCGGGCCTCGTCGTACTCCTTGCGCTTCTTGGGGTCGCCGAGGATGTCGTTGGCCTCGGAGATCTCCTTGAAGCGCTCCTCGGCCTTGGCGTTGCCCTTGTTGGCGTCCGGGTGGAACTCGCGGGCGAGCTTGCGGTACGCCTTCTTGATCTCGGCCTCGGTGGCGTCCTTCGGGACGCCGAGGACCTTGTAGTAGTCCTTCTCGATGAAGTCCTTGGTGCTCATCCCCGACGCCCCTCCTTCCGGTCACCGACCACGGCTTCAGCCCTCTTCAGAGCTGTTGTCCTTCTCCTCGCCGGCCTCGGACTCGTCCTTGACCGTCTGCGCGCCCGGCTGAGGTTCGGCGACCGCCACCCGCGCGGGGCGGATGGTGCGCTCGCCGATGCGATACCCCGGCTGGAGAATCGCCACGCACGTCGTCTCGGTGACGTCGGGCGCGTAACTGTGCATCAGGGCCTCGTGGATCGTCGGGTCGAAGGGCTCGCCCTCCTTGCCGAACTGCTGAAGACCCATCTTCGCCGCGACGGTCTCCAGCGACTCCGCGACGGACTTGAAACCGCCGAGGAGCTCACCGTGTTCCCGCGCGCGGCCGATGTCGTCGAGCACGGGCAGGAGTTCGGTCAGGAGGTTCGCGATGGCGATCTCCTTGACCGTGATCCGGTCCCGCTCCACGCGGCGGCGGTAGTTCTGGAACTCGGCCTGGAGCCGCTGGAGGTCGGCGGTGCGCTCGTCGAGCGCCTTGCGCGACTGGTCCAGCTGGGCCGTCAGGCCGGCGATCTGGGCACTTGCGTCCCCGGCCGGGGCCGCCCCCGCCTCCGAGGAGGAGGCGGCGGCCTTCGGCTCGGCGTCGTCGGTGGCGCCGGAAGGGACGTCGGGCTTCTCGTCGAAGCCCGGGGTCTCCTCCGTCACGCGGCACCGTCCTTGCGCTCGTCGTCCACGATCTCGGCGTCCACGACGTCGTCGTCCGCCTTGGCCTGGGAGGCACCGGCGTCCTCGCCGCCGGCGGCCTGCGCGGCCTGGGCGTCGGCGTACATGGCCTGGCCGACCTTCTGGGAGACCGCGGCGACCTTCTCGGTCGCGGTGCGGATCTCGGCGGTGTCCTCGCCCTTGAGCGCGGCCTTCAGCTCCTCGACGGCGGCCTCGACCTCGGTCTTGACCTCGCCGGGGACCTTGTCCTCGTTGTCCTTGAGGAACTTCTCCGTCTGGTAGACGAGCTGCTCGCCCTGGTTGCGGGTCTCGGCGGCCTCGCGGCGACGGTGGTCCTCGTCCGCGTACTGCTCGGCCTCCTGGCGCATCCGGTCGACCTCGTCCTTCGGCAGCGAGGAGCCGCCGGTGACGGTCATCTTCTGCTCCTTGCCCGTGCCCAGGTCCTTGGCGGTCACGTGCATGATGCCGTTGGCGTCGATGTCGAAGGACACCTCGATCTGCGGGACGCCACGGGGCGCCGGCGGCAGACCGGTCAGCTCGAACATCCCGAGCTTCTTGTTGTACGCCGCGATCTCGCGCTCGCCCTGGTAGACCTGGATCTGCACGGACGGCTGGTTGTCCTCGGCCGTGGTGAAGATCTCGGACCGCTTGGTCGGGATCGTGGTGTTGCGCTCGATGAGCTTGGTCATGATGCCGCCCTTGGTCTCGATACCGAGGGACAGCGGGGTCACGTCGAGGAGCAGGACGTCCTTGACCTCACCCTTGAGGACACCGGCCTGGAGGGACGCGCCGATGGCGACGACCTCGTCCGGGTTCACGCCCTTGTTGGCGTCCTTGCCGCCGGTCAGCTCCTTGACGAGCTCGGCGACGGCGGGCATACGGGTGGAGCCACCGACGAGGACGACGTGGTCGATCTCGTTGATGGAGACGCCGGCGTCCTTCATGACGTTGAAGAACGGGGTCTTGCAGCGCTCCAGGAGGTCCGCGGTCAGCTGCTGGAACTGGGCGCGGGTGAGCTTCTCGTCCAGGTGCAGCGGGCCCTCGGCGGAGGCCGTGATGTAGGGCAGGTTGATCGAGGTCTCGGTGGAGGAGGACAGCTCGATCTTGGCCTTCTCGGCGGCCTCACGGAGGCGCTGGAGGGCCATCTTGTCCTTGGCGAGGTCCACGCCGTGACCGGACTTGAACTGCTGCACCAGGTAGTCGACGACACGCTGGTCCCAGTCGTCACCACCGAGGTGGTTGTCGCCGTTGGTGGCCTTCACCTCGACGACGCCGTCGCCGATCTCCAGGAGGGACACGTCGAAGGTGCCGCCACCGAGGTCGAAGACGAGGATCGTCTGGTCGTCCTTGTCGAGGCCGTACGCGAGCGCGGCCGCGGTGGGCTCGTTGACGATGCGCAGGACGTTCAGGCCCGCGATCTCGCCGGCCTCCTTCGTCGCCTGGCGCTCGGAGTCGTTGAAGTACGCCGGGACGGTGATGACCGCGTCGGTCACCTTCTCGCCCAGGTAGGACTCCGCGTCCCGCTTCAGCTTCTGAAGGATGAAGGCGGAGATCTGCTGCGGGTTGAAGGGCTTCCCGTCCAGCTCCATCTTCCAGTCGGTGCCCATGTGGCGCTTCACGGACCGGATGGTCCGGTCCACGTTGGTGACCGCCTGGCGCTTGGCCACCTCGCCGACGAGCACTTCGCCGTTCTTCGCGAAGGCGACGACGGACGGCGTGGTCCGGGCACCCTCGGCGTTGGTGATGACGGTGGGCTCGCCGCCTTCAAGAACGCTGACGACGGAGTTAGTCGTGCCCAGGTCGATGCCGACCGCACGTGCCATGGTGATTTCCTCCAGCTGACTTGAGTGGAACGGACTCAAGTGTGCATGACGTCCGCGACTCGGTCAACAGACCTGAGCCACGGGGGCTCAACTCTTATCCGTTCCTTACACGCAACTGGGTCGTGACCTGCGGAGATGCCGGACGAGGGACCACGCCGGACCGCGCGGCGGGCTTGGCTCTGGGCTTGATCCGCAGCAGTCCGAGGACCAGGACCAGCGCGCAGCCGCCCACCCAGAGCACCCCACTCGCGGGGATCCACCCGAGGTGCACGAGGACCCCGACGAGTACCCCGCCGAAGGCCGCGACACCCAGGACGACGCACGCGCCCTGCGGGGTGAGCCCGAGCCGGCGCAGCCGGTGGGCGAGATGGTCGGGGGCCGGGCGCAACAGCGAACGTCCCGACAGCCGCCTGGCGAGGACGACGAGGACGACGTCGGCGGCGACCAGGGCCGTCAGGGCGAACAACACCCCGGCGCCGGAACCGAGTTCCTGTCCCGCGCGGGTCGTCACGGCGGCCGAGGCCAGCAGGAACCCGGTGAACAGCGCCCCGCTCGCACCGAGTCCCACGCGCGCGGGATGCCAGTTGTGCATCAGGAACCCGGTCAGCGCGGCGGCCAGCGCGCTCAGCAGCACGGCGAGCCCGTCCATCACCTCGGCCGCCGCGCAGGCCCCCGCACCGAAGGCGGTGACGACCCCGACGGTCCCGGCGAGCCCGTCGCAGTGGTCCAGCGCCTTGAACCCGAGGGCGACGAAGACGATCCAGCCGACGGCGAGGATCCCGGCGAGCACCCCCGTGTCCTCGTACGGCACCACGCAGGCCGCCGCCACGGCCGTACCGCCGACGAGGAACCGCGCCTTGACGCGCAGGACGTCGGCGACGAGCCCGAGGAGGGCGACGGCGGCCCCGGCGACGAGCAGCCGCGCCGCCTCGGGGCCCAGCGGCGTGACGCCCTGCCGGTCGCCCACGGCCGCGACCAGGCAGGTGGCGGCCACCACCGCCACCCCGCCGGACAGCGGCAGGGGGCGCCGCCACCGCCGGTCGACGATCCCGAGGCGCAGGGCGGGCACCCGCAGCACGGCGGCGAGCACGGCGGCGAGGAGCAGGGCGGAGCTGGCGGCGAGGATCCCATAGAGCACAAGGCCAAATTAGCGCCGTATGTACCAATTCGACACGAATAACACGATCGGGTTTTAAGGTAACCCTCAGCGATTCAGATCACCCTGTGCCCGGCTACAGTGCGGCGGAGAATATGGGTACTCTCAGACGGACTGCATAAGTTACCGCTTAGTAATCTCGCTCGTCAGAACCTCGCAGGCCCGAGGAGCCCCGAAATGCAACTCGCCGCGATCATCGTGTCGCTGGTACTGACCGTGGTCGGCGTGGCGCTGCTCGCACGCGCCATCGGCCAGTTCGTCCGGTACTTCAAGCTGGGCCAGCCCGTGCCCGCCGGGAGCAGGACCGACAACCCCTACGCCCGCAGTGTGACGCTGGTGAAGGAGTTCCTCGGCCACACCCGGATGAACCGGTGGGGCATCGTCGGCTTCGCCCACTGGTTCGTGGCGGTCGGCTTCCTGACCCTGCCGCCGACCCTCGCCCAGGCCTTCGGCCAGCTCTTCAAGGCCGACTGGGTGCTGCCGGTCATCGGCGAGTTCCTGCCGTTCGAGCTGTACATCGAGTTCATCGGTGTGATGACGACCCTCGGCATCATCGCCCTGATCGTCATCCGGCTGCTGAGCCTGCCCTCGCGCCCCGGCCGCAAGTCCCGCTTCGCCGGCTCCAAGGCGGGTCAGGCGTACTTCGTCGAGTACGTCATCCTCACCATCGGCCTCGCCATCTACGTGCTGCGGGGCCTGGAGGGCGCGCTGCACCACGTGGACCACTACGAGGCGTCCTACTTCGCCTCGTACCCGCTGGTCCTGGCCTTCAAGGGCCTGAGCGTGACCACGCTCCAGAACCTCGTCTACCTCGTCGCGATGATCAAGATCGGCACGTCCTTCGTGTGGATGATCGTGGTCTCGCTGAACACCAACATGGGTGTGGCCTGGCACCGCTTCCTGGCCTTCCCGAACATCTGGTTCAAGCGCGAGGCGACCGGCGGCACCGCCCTCGGCGGCCTCCAGCCGATGACCTCCGGCGGCAAGCCGATCGACTTCACCGACCCCGGTGACGACGACGTCTTCGGTGTCTCCCAGGTCGAGCAGTTCTCCTGGAAGGGCCTGCTGGACTTCTCCACCTGCACCGAGTGCGGCCGCTGCCAGTCGCAGTGCCCGGCCTGGAACACCGGCAAGCCGCTCTCCCCCAAGCTGCTGATCATGTCCCTGCGGGACCACGCGCACGCCAAGGCGCCGTACCTGCTCGCGGGTGGCGGCAAGACCATGGAGGGCGAGGAGAAGGCGTCCGAGGAGCAGCTGAAGGACGTCCCCGCCGCCGCCCTCGCCGAGGCCGAGCGCCCGCTGATCGGCACCCTGGAAGAGAACGGCGTCATCGACCCGGACGTCCTGTGGTCCTGCACCACCTGCGGCGCCTGTGTCGAGCAGTGCCCGGTGGACATCGAGCACGTCGACCACATCGTCGACATGCGCCGCTACCAGGTGATGATCGAGAGCGCGTTCCCGTCCGAGGCGGGCACCATGCTCAAGAACCTGGAGAAGAAGGGCAACCCCTGGGGCCTGGCCAAGAAGCAGCGCCTGGAGTGGCTCAAGGAGGTCGAGTTCGAGGTCCCGGTCGTCGGCCAGGACATCGAGGACCTCACCGAGGTCGAGTACCTGTACTGGGTCGGCTGCGCGGGCGCCCTGGAGGACCGGGCCAAGAAGACCACGAAGGCCTTCGCCGAGCTGCTGCACATCGCGGGCGTCAAGTTCGCGATCATGGGCGGCGACGAGAAGTGCACGGGTGACTCGGCGCGCCGCCTGGGCAACGAGCCCCTGTTCCAGGAGCTCGGCATGGAGAACGTCATGGCGCTGAACATGGCGTTCGGCGAGGAGCTGGACGACGACGGCAAGGTGGTCGCCGAGTCCGCCAAGCCGAAGTCCGCGAAGAAGATCGTCGCGACCTGCCCGCACTGCCTGAACACCATCGGCAACGAGTACCCGCAGCTCGGCGGCGACTACGAGGTCATCCACCAC
Organism: Streptomyces sp. NPDC057253; assembly: GCF_042669125.1. Taxonomy (NCBI): domain Bacteria; kingdom Bacillati; phylum Actinomycetota; class Actinomycetes; order Kitasatosporales; family Streptomycetaceae; genus Streptomyces; species Streptomyces sp. NPDC057253. Next base: position 18,839 of record NZ_JBHUXV010000154.1, read on the forward strand.
ACCCAGCTGCTCCAGCACCTGGTGGACGAGGGCAAGCTGGTCCCGGTGACGCCGGTCGAGGGCATCATCACCTACCACGACCCCTGCTACCTGGGCCGCCACAACAAGATCTACACGCCGCCGCGCGAGATCATCGCGAACGTCCCCGGTCTCCGCAACGAGGAGATGCACCGTCACAAGGAGCGCGGCTTCTGCTGTGGCGCCGGTGGCGCGCGGATGTGGATGGAGGAGCGGATCGGCAAGCGCATCAACAACGAGCGCGTCGACGAGGCCCTCTCCCTCAACCCCGACATCGTCTCCACGGCCTGCCCGTTCTGCCTGGTCATGCTGACCGACTCGGTCAACGGCAAGAAGAACGACGGCAAGGCCAAGGAGTCCATCCAGGTCGTCGACGTGGCCCAGCTGCTCCTGGAGTCCGTCAAGACCCCGGCCGACCCGGCCGGCGAGGAGAGGGCGGAGAGCGCGCCGGAGCCGGAGCCGGTGAAGTAACCGCCACAGCGCCTGCACATCGAC
>NZ_JBHUXV010000155.1:0-19197 GCF_042669125.1 Streptomyces sp. NPDC057253
CCCCACCGAAGTGGTTCATCGTTCGACTTGCATGTGTTAAGCACGCCGCCAGCGTTCGTCCTGAGCCAGGATCAAACTCTCCGTGAATGTTTACCGGATATCCGGTCGACACCACGAGAGCGGAGCGACCACCGGAATAAGGCGGTCGCTCACAGCGTCCTCGCTGTGTTTATTTCAAAGGAACCTCGCCCCAGCCGAATGGCCGGAGACGGGGTATCAACATATCTGGCGTTGATTTTTGGCACGCTGTTGAGTTCTCAAGGAACGGACGCTTCCTTTGTACTCACCCTCTCGGGCTTTCCTCCGGGCTTCCCTTCGGTCTTGCGTTTCCGACTCTATCAGACCGTTTCGGGCCTGATTCCCTGTCGGCGGGGCCTTTCGACATTCACTACGTTAGCCCATTCCCCGCACAACTCATAATCGAGTTCCGCGAGTTCGAATTCGGGCATGCGGGCACGCCGAAATCGTCCCCGCCGAGGGGATGTCGTAGGTAGTGGTTTGGCCGCTTCCGGCTGCTGGCGATTGCCGTACCCGGGTCAAGCGGCTTGGGCTACGTTACGCATCTTCCAAGAGCGAGTCAACTTGAGCGGCGCCTCGGGACATGGGCCCGATAGGGGCTGACCGTCGGGTCGTCGGCGACCCAGAACCGCCAGGGGTGGATGCCTCCTTCGCCGGCCACTCCCGTGCGCGGACCGTTGAGTACCTGGTCGGAGGGGACCGGGGTGCCGGTGAGCACCCTCAGTGGGGTGTCGCCCGGGTCGCAGGCGTCCGTGCCGTCCAGGTCCCGGTCCACGCCCAGGGCCGTGGCCAGGCGGGCCGGTCCTTTGGCCAGTTCTTTGTCATTTCGGGCCGAGAGTCGACGTTTGCGGGCCAGCTCCGTGCCTTCGAGGATCTCGCCGGCCCGGAGCAGGACGGCGCTCGCCCGGCCCTCCTCCCCGCAGACCAGGTTCATGCAGAACCACATGCCGTAGGTGAAGTAGACGTACACATGACCGGGCGGACCGAACATCACGCCGTTGCGGGCGGTGCGGCCGCGATAGGCGTGGGAGCCGGGGTCGTTCTGACCGTCGTAGGCCTCTACCTCTGTGAGGCGGAGCACGATCGGACCGTCCGGGGTCGTACGGACGAGGAGACGGCCGAGGAGATCGGGGGCGACCTCCAGTACGGGGCGGTCGAAGAACTCTCGTGGCAGTGGCGTACGGTCCGGGGGCGTGATCATGGCGTACGAGCGTAGTCCAGACGGGTGTGTGCCAAGGGGTGGTCAAGGGTCCGTCCGCTTGCCAGGGTGATGGCGCGGAACCGACCACGGCCGGATCGCGTTTGTAGGGATCAGGAATCCGCGCGTTCTAAGAGGAGAGACATGGCGTTCAAGAAGCTGCTCGCGAGCCTGGGGGCCGGCGGGGCTTCGGTGGAGACGGTGCTGACCGAGGTCAACGTCGTCCCGGGTGGTGTCGTCCAGGGCGAGGTGCGGATCCAGGGCGGGTCCGTGGACCAGGAGATCGAGGGGCTCTCGGTCGGGCTCCAGGCCAGGGTCGAGGTCGAGAGCGGCGACCAGGAGTACAAGCAGGACATCCAGTTCACCAAGGTCTCGCTCGGCGGTGCCTTCACGCTTCAGGCGCAAGCGGTGCACGCGGTGCCGTTCGGTCTGGAGATCCCCTGGGAGACGCCGATCACGATGATCGACGGCCAGGCGCTGCGTGGCATGAACGTCGGGGTCACGACCGAGCTGGCGATCGCGCGTGCCGTGGACTCCGGTGACCTCGACCCGGTCAACGTGCACCCGCTGCCCGCGCAGAAGGCGATCCTGGACGCGTTCATGCAGCTGGGCTTCCGGTTCAAGAACGCTGACCTGGAGCGCGGTCACATCCGTGGGACGCGGCAGCAGCTGCCGTTCTACCAGGAGATCGAGTTCTTCCCGCCGCAGCAGTACCGCGGGCTCAACCAGGTCGAGTTGAGCTTCGTCGCGGACGGCAACGCGATGGACGTCGTGCTGGAGATGGACAAGAAGCCGGGTCTGTTCAGCGAGGGCAGTGACACCTTCCGGTCCTTCCAGGTGGGTCTGCACGACTACCAGAGCACGGACTGGGCCGCCTATCTCAACCAGTGGCTGTCCGAGGTCGGCAGCAGGCGCAACTGGTTCTAGGCTCGGAACTGCTGATTCCGCAGATCGACCAGGAGGTACCGAGGTGACCGAGCTCAAGCGGCGACCGCTCCCCCATGACTTCCATCCGCCCGTGCCGTCGTTCACGGTCACGAGTGAGGATGTCGCCGAGGGGGCGACGCTCAAGGACGCTCAGGTCCACGCGGCCGGCAACACCTCTCCGCAGCTGCGCTGGGAGGGTTTCCCGCCGGAGACCAAGAGCTTCGCCGTGACCTGCTACGACCCCGACGCTCCCACGGGCAGCGGATTCTGGCACTGGGTCGTGTTCGACATTCCCGCCTCCGTGACCGAGTTGCCGGCGGGTGCGGGCAGCGGGAAGTTCGAGGGCCTGCCGGAGGGTGCCGTACAGGCGCGGAACGACTACGGGTCGAAGGACTTCGGTGGGGCCGCTCCGCCGCCCGGGGACGGACCGCACCGGTACGTCTTCACCGTGTACGCGGTGGACCAGGAGAAGCTCGGGCCGGATTCCGACGCATCGCCTGCCGTTGTGGGCTTCAACCTGCGGTTCCACGCGCTCGCGCGTGCCCAGTTGATCGGTGAGTACGAGGTGTCCGCCGAAGACTGACGTTCAACGAGCGTTTGCCCGCCTCTGGTCTTGGAATTGATCAGAGGCGGGCACTTTTATTGCGTTGTCCATCTCGGCGTGCCCGGCCAGAGTTGATCCAAGCCCAAGCCCGCCAGGGGGTGGGCCGGTGCGCACGGGAGGTGGGCTGGTCATGCGGGAGACGCTGGTACTGAACGCGAGCTTTGAGCCGCTGTCGACGGTGACGTTGAATCGAGCCGTCGTTCTGGTGCTTCAGGACAAGGCCGTCGTCGAGCAGTCCCACCCCGAACTGCGCATGCGCGGAGCCGCGGTCGACATACCGGCGCCCCGGGTGATCAGGTTGTGCAGGTATGTGCGGGTGCCCTTCCGAAGACAAGCCCCGTGGTCTCGGCGGGGTGTTCTGGTGCGTGACCGGCACAGGTGCGCGTACTGCGGGCGGCGGGCGACGACTGTGGACCATGTGGTGCCGCGGTCTCAGGGGGGTCAGGACACTTGGCTGAATACGGTGGCCTCCTGCGCGGAGGACAACCACCGTAAGGCGAACCGGACTCCGGCGGAGGCGGGGATGCCGTTGCTGCGGGAGCCGTTCGAGCCGACTCCGGCGGATGCGATGCTGCTGTCCTTGGGCCACGAGGACTTCTCTGCGCTGCCGGAGTGGTTGGCCGGGGAGGCCGCCTAGTCGTCTGCGGGGACCGGCTCGTCGGCGGCTGCAGGTTCGTCGTGGCTGGTCGCGCAGTTCCCCGCGCCCCTAGGTGCGTCAGGGCCGCCTTCCTCGAGAAGGCGGCCCCCTTGTCGTACGTCAGTCGATCTTCGGGGTCTCCCGGCGTTCCGTGCTTGTGTTGCCGCCGTTCGAGCCGCCGCCCATGCCGCCGAAGTTACCCATGGCGCCGGAGAGGCCCTTGAGGGCGTCGCCGATTTCGCTGGGGACGATCCAGAGCTTGTTGGCGTCGCCTTCGGCGATCTTGGGGAGCATCTGGAGGTACTGGTAGGAGAGGAGCTTCTGGTCGGGGTCACCGGCGTGGATGGCCTCGAAGACCGTGCGGACGGCCTGGGCCTCGCCTTCCGCGCGCAGGGCCGCGGCCTTGGCCTCACCTTCCGCGCGCAGGATCTGGGACTGCTTCTCACCCTCGGCGGTCAGGATCGCGGCCTGGCGGGTACCTTCCGCGGTGAGGATCGCGGCGCGCTTGTCACGGTCGGCGCGCATCTGCTTCTCCATCGAGTCCTGGATGGAGGTCGGGGGCTCGATCGCCTTCAGCTCCACGCGGTTGACGCGGATGCCCCACTTGCCGGTGGCTTCGTCGAGGACTCCGCGCAGGGCCGCGTTGATCTCCTCGCGGGAGGTCAGGGTCCGCTCCAGGTCCATGCCGCCGATGATGTTGCGCAGCGTGGTGACGGTGAGCTGCTCGATCGCCTGGATGTAGCTGGCGACTTCGTAGGTCGCGGCCCGCGCGTCGGTCACCTGGTAGTAGATGACCGTGTCGATGTTGACGACCAGGTTGTCCTGGGTGATCACCGGCTGCGGCGGGAACGGCACGACCTGTTCGCGCAGGTCGATGCGGTTGCGGATGGTGTCTATGAACGGGACCACGATGTTGAGGCCCGCGTTGAGGGTCCGCGTGTAGCGGCCGAAGCGCTCGACGATGGCGGCGCTCGCCTGCGGGATGACCTGGATCGTCTTGATCAGGGCGATGAAGACCAACACCACCAGAATGATCAAGACGATGATGACCGGTTCCATCGTGCTCCCCGTGCCCTTCTCCGCCTCGGCGTTTTCGGAAGATCTTATGGTTGTTGAAGATCTTGCTGGTCGAGTCTGACAGACCGTCGTGCAACTCGTGGTGCGTTCGGTTCAGTTGCATCCTGCGAGGTCACATGACGATCGCGGTCGCTCCCTCGATGTCCACGACATCCACTTCCTGGCCTGGTTCGTAGGCCCGGTCGGTGTCGAGGGCGCGGGCCGACCAGACCTCGCCGGCGAGCTTGATCCGGCCGCCCGCGCTGTCGACGCGCTCCAGGACGACGGCCTGTTTGCCCTTCAAGGCGTCCACGCCCGTGACGAGTTGGGGGCGCTGCGAGGAATGCCGGGCCGCGATGGGCCGTACGACGGCGATGAGGGCCACCGAGACCACGACGAAGACGAGCACTTGGACGACGACGTCACCGCCGAGGCCGGCCGCGACCGCTGCCGCGACGGCGCCGACCGCGAGCATGCCGAATTCCGGCATCGCGGTCACCACGAGCGGGATTCCGAGCGCTGCCGCGCCGACGAGCCACCACACCCATGCGTCGATGTCGTTCACGGGGCAATGGTAGGTCCGGGGGTACCGCCTCCGACAGGGCGCGATGGCGCGGGGAGGGGCTTCTTACCCTTGTTTTTGCGGGTACTTCACTTGATCACGACAGCGGGAGGCCCTGAGCGGTCCAGCGTTCGCCGACCTGCTTGACGACGAGAGGGAGGCCGAAGCAGAGGGAGAGGTTGCGAGAGGTGAGTTCGAGCTCCAGGGGGCCGGCAGCGAGCACCCTGCCCTGGCGGATCATGAGGACGTGGGTGAAGCCCGGGGCGATCTCCTCGACATGGTGGGTGACCATGAGCATCGAGGGGGCGATGGGGTCGCGCGCGAGGCGGCCGAGGCGTCGTACGAGATCCTCGCGGCCGCCGAGGTCGAGGCCGGCGGCGGGCTCGTCGAGGAGGAGCAGTTCGGGGTCGGTCATCAGGGCGCGGGCGATGAGGGTGCGCTTGCGCTCGCCCTCGGAGAGGGTGCCGAACTTGCGGTCCAGGTAGTCGCTCATGCCGAGGCGGTCGAGGAAGGCACGCGCGCGCTGCTCGTCGATGTCCTCGTACTCCTCCTGCCAGCCCGCGGTCATGCCGTACGCCGCCGTCAGCACGGTCTCCAGGACGGTCTGGCGCTTGGGGAGCTTGTCGGCCATGGCGATGCCGGCCATGCCGATGCGGGGGCGCAGTTCGAAGACGTCGGTGCCGGGCTTGCCGAGGGTCTCGCCGAGGATGGTGGCGGTGCCCTTGCTGGGGTAGAGGTAGCTGGACGCGAGGTTCAGGAGCGTGGTCTTGCCGGCGCCGTTGGGGCCGAGGATGACCCAGCGCTCGCCCTCCTTGACCGACCAGGAGACCTGGTCCACCAGAGCCCGGTCCTCACGGACCACGGATACGTCCTGAAGCTCCAGAACATCGCTCATGAGCGCGTTGTCTCCCCTTGCAGTGTGACGGTGTCGACGTCTCGGCTGTCGCGTGCGCGCTTTTGGGCGCAGCCCTCGATGAAATCTACGCCACCGGCCGCGCGCTCCGGTCCATCGGTCCGGTCCTTAGGCTGGGGGCATGTTCTCGGAACCGCGCTCTGGACGCCTTGCCGCTTGGGGAAACGGCCTTTTGGCCGGACTTGTCTCGCCGGACGACGCCGTACTGGCGATCGTCGGCGACGATGCCGTGCACCGGGTGGAGGGACTGCCCGGGGAGGCTTCCGCGGTCGGTCTCACCCTCGCGCTCGGGCGGCTGCGGTCGCTCGGGGTCACCGGGCTGCGGGTCGCGCTGCCCGCGCCGGGGCATCCGCTGGGGCTGAGCGGGCCGCCGGAGTTCAATGCGCGGGCGCTGGAGGCGGAGGAGGCCGTGATCTGTTACGGCGCCGCGCTGGGTCTGGTGCCCGAGGTGTACGAGGCCGGGCCCTCGGGTGATGTCCATGTCGAGGTGGTGTGGCATGTGCTGCCGGTGCGGGAGGCTCCGCCGGCGGACGTGCCGTCGCTGGGCGAGGCGGAGCGGGAGCTCGCGGAGGCCTTGCGGGAGGCGACGGAGGTGTTGTCGCGGCTGGACGTGGCGGGGTCGGGTCCGGTGGCGGAGGCGGCGATCTCGGCGTACCGGGCTCGGGCGGAGCGGGGGCGGGAGGTTCTGGCGCCGGGGTATCCGCCGCGCGCTGTGCGGGTGTTGGAGCTTGCTCAGCGGGTGGGGTTGTTGGTGTCGCTGGCTTATGAGAACGGACATGGGGGTGCGGTGAGCTCCGCGGAGATGCGGGCGCGGGGTGAGGCGCTGCGGCCGGTGGAGCGGACGGGGCGTCGGGCACAGGTGGCTGCGTACAACGCGTATGTGGAGGAGTTGGAGCGGGGGGTGCGGTGAGTTCGCGGGTGCGGCTGGGCGGGGGCTGGTCGCGCAGTTCCCCGCGCCCCTGGGTCGGCTGCACCCACCTCTTCTTTGGGGAGCGGGCAGCCAACGCCAAGGGCCCCTCAAGTCGTCGTTGACTTGAGGGGCCCCTGGTTCGGGTCCGACGTCAGTCGTTCGCGCCGGCGTTGCCGAACGCCGGGTTCAGCAGGGCGATCAGGTTCGCGGTGTTGCCGACCACGTTGACCGGGACGTGGACGGGGACCTGGACGAGGTTGCCCGAGGCGACGCCCGGCGACTTCACGGCCGCGCCGTCGGCACCCGCGTCGGCGACGGCGGCACCGGCAGCGGCACCCGTGGCGATACCGGCGACGGTGATGGCCACGGCGGCCTTCTTGGCGATGTTCATGGGAAGCGTTCCTCCTGCGTTCGCGTGTCCGACCCGGCCGCGGGTCGTGAGCTGATCAACGTGGAGGGGACGCGGGACGGTACGGAAATCCGTGCAGGACTGCCCGTTCGGTCCATTCGCCCGACAAGCGGACCGGCCTCCCGGACGCGTGGAACATCCGGGAGGCCGAGGTCACTGCCCTCTGGGGGCGGGCAGTCAGTGGTTGATGCCGAGGTTGCCGAAGGCCGGGTTCAGCACACCGATGACGTTCACGCTGTTGCCCACGGCGTTCACCGGGACGTGGACCGGGGCCTGGACGAGGTTGCCCGAGACGACGCCGGGCGAGCCCACGGCCTTGCCGTCGGCGTGCGCCCCGTCGGTGGCGGAGGCCATCCCGGCACCGGCGGCGATCAGCCCGCCGGCCACCATCGTCACGGCCGCTGCCTTCTTCAGGTTCTTCACTTCTGAGCCCTCCCTAGCGATTGCCGCGGCAGTCGCCGCAGCACGCACTGGAGAACGGCGGAGATCCACGGAGGTTGCGCCGTCCGGGGGACATTCCCACGACGGTATGAATCTCACTCCGGAGCGGAACCCTCCGTATTGCCGCCCACCGCGTGGATCAACCGGCCATCCCGTGACGTACCGCCCAGAGCGCGGCCTGGGTGCGGTCCGCCAGGTCGAGCTTCATCAGGATGTTCGAGACGTGGGTCTTGACGGTCTTCTCGGAGAGGACCAGCGCGCGGGCGATCTCCCGGTTGGAGCGGCCGTCCGCGATCAGTCCGAGCACCTCGCGCTCCCGCTCGGTGAGCGAACCGCCTCTGCCCTGACCGGAGTTGTTCTCCTCCTGGGACAGCAGGGCGCCCGCGACCTCGGGCTGGAGCAGGATGTGGCCGGCGTGGACGGAGCGGATGGCGCCGGCGAGGGCGTCGGGGTCCACGTCCTTGTAGACGTATCCGGCGGCTCCCGCGCGCAGGGCCGGGATCACGGTGCGCTGTTCGGTGAAGCTGGTGACGATCAGCACGCGCGCGGGGTTGTCCAGTTCGCGGAGTCTGCGCAGGGCGTCGATGCCGTCCATGCCCGGCATCTTGACGTCCATGAGGACGACGTCGGGTTTCAGTTCCTCCGCGCGCTCGACGCCCTCGGCGCCGTCGGCTGCCTCGCCCACGACCTCTATGTCGTCCTGTACTTCGAGGAAGGTGCGCAGGCCCCGGCGGACGACCTGGTGGTCGTCGACGAGCAGGACCTTGATCGCGTCAGCCACCGGGGACCTCCATCTCGATCGTGGTGCCCTTGCCGGGCGCCGATTGCACGGTCAGGGTGCCGCCGACCCCGCTGGTCCGGTCCCGCATGGAGACGAGGCCGAGGTGGCGGCCCGCGCGGCGGATGGCCTTGGGCTCGAAGCCGCTGCCGTCGTCCGTGACGCGCAGAACCGCTCCGCCGCCCCGCCGGTCCAGGGTCACGTCGACGTGCTCGGCGCCCGAGTGCCGCAGCGCGTTGTGCAGGGCCTCCTGGGCGACGCGGAGCATGGCCTCCTCCTGGGAGGCGGGCAGTGCGCGGAAGTTGCGGGCGGCGAAGGTCACGCGCGCGGTGTGGGCGCGGTCCAGGACCTGGATCTGGGTGCGGAGGGTGGCGGTCAGGCCGTCCTCGTCCAGAGCCGCGGGGCGCAACTCGACGACCGCGGCGCGCAGTTCGTCGGCGGCCTCGGCGGCGAGGGCGGCCACCTGCTGGAGTTCGCCCTTGGCGCGGACCGGGTCGCGGTCGACGAGGGCCGCGGCGGCCTGGGCGGTCAGGCGCAGGGAGAAGAGCTTCTGGCTGACCGCGTCGTGCAGTTCGTGGGCGAGCCGGGAGCGCTCCTCGGCGATGGTCAGCTCGCGGCTGCGTTCGTAGAGGCGGGCGTTGGTGAGGGCGATCGCGGCGTGCTGGGCGAGGATGGAGAGCAGCTCCTCGTCCTCCTGTGTGAAGCCGCAACTGCCCTCCGGCTTGGGGCACGGAGGGTGACCCCCCACACGGCGCAGCTTGTTGGCGAGGAAGAGCGCGCCGATCACCTCGTCGCCGTCGCGGATCGGCAGGCCCAGGAAGTCGGACATGTCGGGGTGGGCGGAGGGCCAGCCCTCGAAGCGGGGGTCCTTGCGGACGTCGGCGAGGCGCTCGGGCGTGGCCTCGTGCAGCATCGCGGCGAGGATGCCGTGCTGGCGCGGGAGCGGGCCGATCGCCTTCCACTGCTCGTCGCTGACGCCGTCCACCACGAACTGGGCGAAGCCGCCGTGGTCGTCCGGGACGCCGAGGGCCGCGTACTGGGCGTCGAGCAGCTCTCGGGCCGAGGCGACGATCGTCTTGAGGACGTCGCGCACCTCGAGATGCCTGCTCATGGCCAGCAGCGCGGAGCTCACCGCGGCGAGGCCGGACCGGGGACCTTGGCTCATGCCCTCAGCGTACGGGCGGGGTGTGACAGCGCGGATCGGACCTGTGACCGCGCCCGACTAGGGCGACGGACCTAGGGCGAAGGGCCGCTCCGCTCTGCGGCCCGCGTCCGAGGCGGCCGGGCCGGAGCCGTTCCTAGGTTGGGGGCACGCCGATCAGGAGGCGTGCGGGACGAGGGGACGGATGTCATGCCGGTGGGGATCATCACGGGGGCCTCGAAGGGCCTCGGGCGGGCGCTCGCCGAGGCGCTGGCCGCGCGGGGCTGGGACCTGGTGCTCGACGCCAGGACGGAGGAGGTCCTGGCAGAGACGGCGGGCGCGCTCGGCGCGCACGGGGCCCGGGTGACGGCCCTGCCCGGGGACGTCACCGACCCGGCTCACCGCTCCGGGCTGGTGGCCGCGGCCTGGAAGCTCGGCGGTGTCGATCTGCTGGTGCACAACGCGAGCGCGCTGGGCGCCGAGCCGCTGGTCCGGCTGGAGGGTCTGCCCCTGGACGGGCTGCGCCACGCGCTGGAGGTCAACGTCGTGGCCGCGCTGGGCCTGGTCCAGGAGGCGCTGCCGCTGCTGCGGGCGTCGGGGGCCGGCGCGGTGATCGCGGTCAGTTCGGACGCCGCCGCCGAGGCGTACGAGACGTGGGGCGGCTACGGGGCGTCCAAGGCCGCCCTGGACCTCCTCGCGGCGGTGCTGGGCGAGGAGGAGCCGGGGCTGCGGGTGTGGGCCGTCGATCCGGGGGACATGGCGACCGACCTGTACGCGGCGGCCGTACCGGACGACAAGGACCCGCGGCCGGAGCCGGGCAGTGTCGTGCCGGCTTTCCTGCGGTTGCTGGACGAGCGGCCGGCGAGCGGGCGGTACGCGGCTCCGGCGCTGCTGGAGGGGCGATGACGGTCGCCGTGCGCGTGCCGGCGGAGCTGTCGGCGCGGGTGCCCGCCGAGCAGCGCGGGCCGGGGCTGGACCGGGACGCCGTACGGCTGCTGGTGTCGCGGGGCACCGAGGTGTCGCACCACGCCTTCGCGGAGCTTCCGCGGCTGCTGCGGGCCGGGGACCTGCTCGTCGTGAACACCTCCGCCACGCTGGCCGCGGCCGTCGACGGGCGGATCGGGCACACGCGTGTGGTGGTGCACTTCTCCACGCGCGGGGACGACGGGCGGTGGGCGGTCGAGCTGCGGGAGCCCGACGGGAGGGGCACCACGCGTGCGCGTGCGGGCGGGCCCGCGGGGACGGAGGTGTGGCTGCCCGGGGGGCTGCGGCTGGTTCTGGAGGAGACGGTGAGCGAGCGGCTGTGGTGGGCCCGGGTGTCTGGTGGGGAGGTTCTGAGGCTGCTGCGGGAGCACGGGCGGCCCATCCGTTACTCCTACACCGAGCGGGACCAGCCGTTGTCCGTCTACCAGACGGTGTTCGCGCTGCCGTCGCCGGACGGGTCGGGCAGTGCGGAGATGCCCAGTGCGGCGCGGCCCTTCACCGCGCGGATGGTGGCGGAGCTGGTGAGCCGGGGGGTGCGGTTCGCGCCCGTCACGCTGCACACCGGGGTGGCCTCGGCGGAGGCGCACGAGCCGCCGTATCCGGAGCGGTTCTCGGTGTCGGAGGACTCCGCGCGGGCGATCAACGCGGTGAAGGCCGGGGACGGCAGGGTCCTCGCCGTGGGCACGACGGCCGTACGGGCCGTGGAGTCGGCGGCCGGGACCGACGGCGTCGTACGCGCGCGTGAAGGGTGGACGGATCTCGTCGTGACGCCGGAGCGCGGGGTGCGGGTGGTGGACGGGCTGCTGACCGGGCTGCACGAGCCGGAGGCCTCGCATCTGCTGATGCTGGAGGCGGTGGCGGGGCGGGCGGCGATCGACCGCGGGTACGAGGAGGCGCTGCGCGGGCGCTACCTGTGGCACGAGTTCGGGGACGTGCATCTCCTCCTGCCCGCGGAGGATCCTCACGCTGAGCATTGCTTCAGCAACTGCCGGTGAGACGGCTGTACGTGCGGTGTGAGCCCGCACATAGGGCGCAGATCACGTACGAAGAGAAATAGGAGACAAAGGCTTCCCGCATGAACGGGGCAGACGTTCTAGTCTGTCCCGTTTTGCCCTCCTGGGCTCCACTATCGAGGATCGTACGTCACACCTTTGCCCGGTCATTTTGCGGCCGCTAAGAATGGCTCTCGTCGCTCAGCGCCGCGGGTTCCCCCCGCGGCGTTTGTGCCGGAAGCACCCGTGTCCCCCGCCGGACAGCGAGCGACCTCCGCGCTATTCGAAGAGGTCCATCCCGCATGCTCAAGAACACCTTCACTCGTGGTCGTAGTCGCACGCTCACCAGGCACCACAAGATCGCCATCGCCGGTGTCGCCACGCTCGGCGCCGCCGCCGTGGCGCTCAGCGCGGTGCCGGGCAACGCCGAGACCACCACCTCCGAGGCCGCCGTCTCCTCGGCCCCGGTGAAGTACTCCTCCGAGCAGCTCCAGGGCCTGCGGGCGGACGTCAGCGAGCAGCTCGCCGCCAAGAGCCTCCAGGGGCAGGCCGCCGCGGCGAAGGCCAAGGCGGAGGCGAAGGCCAAGGCCGCCGCGAAGAAGAAGGCGGCCGCCGCTGCCGCCGCCAAGAAGGCCGCCGCCAAGAAGAAGGCCGAGAAGGCCCGCAAGGCCAAGGCCGCGAGCCGGTCCGCGCAGCGCGCCAAGCTGAAGGCCGCCGTGCGCAAGTCCTACGCCAACAACCTGGACGGCTGGATCAAGGAGTCCCTGGACATCATGAAGTCCAAGGGCATCCCGGGCACCTACAACGGCCTGTACCGCAACATCATCCGGGAGTCCTCGGGCAACCCGAACGCGATCAACAACTGGGACATCAACGCCATCAACGGCACGCCGTCGATCGGTCTCCTCCAGATCATCAAGCCGACCTTCAACGCCTACCACGTCCCCGGTACGGCCTGGAGCCAGTACGACCCGGTCGCGAACATCACCGCCTCCGCCAACTACGCCTTCCACCGGTACGGCTCGATCGACAACGTCAACAGCGCGTACTGAGGTCGCGCGGACCTCTCGTACGCGAGAAGGGCGGCTCCCCGTGCTGGGGGCCGCCCTTCGCCGTCGTAGGAGACCGGCTACTTGCGCATGACCTCGGGCTCGTGGCGGCGCAGGAAGCGGGAGACGAGGAAGCCGCAGACGACGCCGATGGCGATGAGGGCGATCATGTTGAGGCCCCAGGTGCTGACCGCGTGATCCCACAGCGGGTCGGTCGTGTCGCCCGGTTTCACGGGCGGGTTGACCTTGTTGAAGTCCAGGGTGGCGCCCGCGGCGGCGACCGCCCAGCGGGACGGCATCAGGTACGAGAGTTCGTTGACGCCGAGGGTGCCGTGCAGGGTGAACAGGCAGCCGGTGAAGACGACCTGGACGATCGCGAACATGACCAGCAGCGGCATGGTCTTCTCGGACGTCTTCACCAGTGCGGAGATGATCAGCCCGAACATCATCGAGGTGAACCCGAGCCCCATGATCGGCAGGCACAGTTCGGCGAGGGTGGCGTTGCCGAGGACCAGCCCCTCCTTCGGCAGTCCGCGGCTGGCGAAGCCGATGAGGCCGACCATCAGCCCCTGCAGGATGGTGATCACGCCCAGGACGACCACCTTGGACATCAGGTACGCCGAGCGGGACAGGCCGGTGGCGCGCTCCCGCTCGTAGATCACCCGTTCCTTGATCAGCTCACGGACGGAGTTGGCCGCGCCGGCGAAGCAGGCGCCGACCGCGAGGATCAGCAGGACGGTGGTGGCCGTGCTGTTCGGCTCGGGAAGCTTGGTCCTGGGGTCGATCGGCTTGGGCAGGAGGTTGTCGCCGAAGTCGATGAGCAGGCTCACCGAGCCGAGGACGAGCGGCAGGATCACCGTCAGGGCCAGAAAGCCCTTGTCGGACGCGATGACCGAGACATAGCGGCGCACGAGGGTGCCGAACTGGCCCGTCCAGCGCTGCGGCTTCGGCGGCTTCATGCCTTGCATCGGAGGCATCTGTACGGATTGCGGAGCTACGGCGTCTATGTCCGCGGCGTACATCTGGTAGTGCTGCGAGCCCTTCCAGCGTCCGGCCCAGTCGTAGTCGCGGTAGTTCTCGAAGGCGGAGAAGACGTCGGCCCAGGTGTCGTACCCGAAGAAGTTCAGGGCCTCCTCGGGCGGCCCGAAGTAGGCGACCGATCCGCCCGGGGCCATCACCAGGAGCTTGTCGCACAGGGCGAGCTCGGCGACGGAGTGGGTCACGACGAGGACCGTGCGGCCGTCGTCGGCGAGGCCGCGCAGCAGCTGCATGACATCGCGGTCCATGCCCGGGTCGAGGCCTGAGGTCGGCTCGTCCAGGAAGATCAGGGACGGCTTGGTGAGCAGCTCCAGGGCCACCGAGACGCGCTTGCGCTGGCCGCCGGAGAGGGCGGTGACCTTCTTCTCCTTGTGGATGTCGAGCTTCAGCTCGCGCAGCACCTCGTCTATGCGGTTCTCGCGCTCCTCGCCGGTGGTGTCGGCGGGGAAGCGGAGTTTGGCCGCGTACTTCAGTGCCTTCTTGACGGTCAGCTCCTTGTGCAGGATGTCGTCCTGCGGGACCAGACCGATGCGCTGGCGCAGCTCGGCGAACTGCTTGTAGAGGTTGCGGTTGTCGTAGAGGACGTCGCCCTGGTCGGCGGGCCGGTAGCCGGTCAGCGCCTTGAGCAGGGTGGACTTGCCGGAACCGGAGGGTCCGATGACCGCGATCAGGGACTTCTCCGGCACACCGAAGGACACGTCCTTGAGGATCTGCTTGCCGCCGTCGACCGTGACCGTGAGGTGGCGGGCGGAGAAGGAGACCTCGCCGGTGTCGACGAACTCCTCCAGCCGGTCCCCGACGATCCGGAACGTGGAGTGGCCGACCCCGACGATGTCCGCGGCGCCGAGCAGCAGCGAGCCGCCCTTGGGGATCGGCTGGCCGTTGACGTACGTGCCGTTGTGCGAGCCGAGGTCGCGGATCTCCATGCGGCCGTCGGGCATCGAGTGGAACTCGGCGTGGTGGCGGGAGACCTGCAGGTCGGAGACGACCAGGTCGTTCTCCAGGGCGCGGCCGATGCGCATGATGCGGCCGATGGTGAACTGGTGGAACGTGGTCGGGCTGCGGTCGCCGTAGACGGGCGGCGCATCGGCGCCGACGCCGCCGCCCGGGCCCTGCTGCTGCGGGATCCGCTGCGGCTGGTGCGCGTGCTCCGGTCGCTGGGCCTGGGGCCAGCCGGACTTCGCGGCCTGCTGCGGGGGCTGCTGGTGAGGGGCCTGGTGGGCGGCCTGCTGAGGGGCCTGGTGAACGGCCTGCTGAGGAGCTTGGTGCGGAGTCTGCTGTGCGGCCGGTTGCTGGGGTGTCTGCTGGGCCCAGGCCGGGTTCGCGCTCTGTGCGGCGTACGGCTGCCGCTGGGGCTGTGCGGCCGGGGCCGCGGTGCCGGTGAGGCTCAGCAGCGGGCCGTCGTTCGCGTTGCCGAGGTGGACCGCCGAGCCGGGGCCGAGCTCCGACCGGTGGATCCGCTGCCCGTGCAGGAACGTGCCGTTGGTGCTGCCGTGGTCCTCGAGGAACCAGCCGTGCCCGTTCCAGGTGATCGTGGCGTGACGCCAGGACACCCTGGCGTCGTCGAACACGATGTCGCCCTGTGGATCACGCCCCAGGCTGTACGCCCGGGACGGATCCAGCGTCCAAGTGCGTCCATTCGCTTCCAGTACGAGTTCCGGCACGCCAAGCCCCACTGAGTAGTCCCCCGAATTGCCCCCGTCACAGGGAGTGTAGGGATGTCGAACATCGTCGGGAACTATTTCAGGATCCGCCCCTTGACCGAAAGGTGGGCCCCGAGAAGACCACGTTCGCGCGCTTCGGCCGGTTCCGTTGACGGGGTTGAAACCGACCCGGAGAGTGGGTAATCCTCCGCGAGGGGGACAAGCGCGGTCTCGGCCGTGCCGCGGATCGGGGGGTCTGCCATGGGTGCGTCCAGGAACGTCGAGAGCGCTGCGCACGGCGTGCGAATGCCGTGGGGGGACATCCTGCTGTCCGCCATAGCGTCCGTGAGCTGGGCGTTGATCGGGATGGCCGGTACGGCCGCGCTCGGACTGCATCTGCTGGAGGCCGATTCCGCGGCCTCGCTGGGCCCGATGACCGCGGCGGTGGTGGCTCTCGCGGCGGGCGGTTCGGTGACGCCCTCCGGGGACGTGTCCGCCTTCGGATTGACGGGGGCGCAGGCGGCGACCGCGATCGAGATCACGCCACTGGGCGTCAGCCTGGTCGGCGCGGTGCTTCTGTCCTGGTTCTTCCTACGGTCCCTGCGGGGGGCCGGAGCGGTGATCGCACCCTCCGAGCTCCTGGCCCGCGCGGGTTCCGTGGTCGCGCTGTTCGTGGCGATGCTGGGCGGGCTGGCCTGGGCGGGACACGACGTCATCACGATCGACGGGGGCTCGCTGGGGCTCGACAAGCTGCCCGGGGCGGGCGGAGGTCTCGACATCCCCGGGCTGGGTGACGTCGGTGACGTCGGCGGGCTGCTGCCCGACCAGCTCGGCAACCTCATCGACGCGAAGGCCGCGGTCGGCTTCACGGTGGACACCGCGCCGACGCTGCTCGGGGGGCTGGGCTGGGCTGCCGGGATCCTGCTGATCGCGCTGCTGGCGTCCCGCCGCGCACCGCTGCCGCGCGGCTGGGAGTCCGTGCACCGGGTCGTACGGCCGGCCGTGTCCGCGCTGGTGACGGTGCTGCTGGTCGCGGTGGCCGCGGGGCTCTCGGCGGCGGTGTACGCGGCGATCGGCGACGACCACCCCAAGCGGATCGCGGGCGCGGCGCTGCTCGGGGCGCCGAACGGGGTCTGGCTGGGCATCCCGATCGGCCTGTTCGTCCCCTTCGACGGCCGCGCGACGGGCGTCCTCACGAACTTCCTCCCGGACCCCCTGGACCGACTGCTCACCTCGGACTCCGACCAGTCGGTGACGCTGGGGCGCTTGGCGGAGCTGGACGGGCGGGTGTGGCTGCTGGGGGTGGGGGCGGCGCTGATGATGCTGCTGGCGGGGGTGCTTACGGCTGCGCGGACGCCGGTGGGGGTTCGGGGGGCCGGGGTTGTGGGGGCGGCCGGGGGGCCTGGGGGCGGAGCCGAGGCGGTGTGGGCGGCCGGGGGCCCCGGGGGCGAGGCCGGTGCGGTGCGGGCCGCGGGGGGGCCTGGGGGTGGAGCCGGTGTGCCGGGTGGAGTGGGGGCTGTACGGGATCCGGGGCCGCTTGGGTTTGCCGGGCGGTGTGCGGTGCGGTTGGGGATCGCCACCGCGTTGGCGTTGCCGTTGCTCGCCTGGCTGACGGAGGTGTCGGTGGATGCCTCGCTGTCGGTCCTGGGGTTCGACGCGTTCGGCGCCGGGGTGGCGTTGCGGGGGCAACTCGGAATGGCGGTGCTGCTCGGGGCGGTGTGGGGCGCGGCGGCGGGAGCGGCGGGGGCGTTGCTGGCCCGGGCGACGGGTGCGGCGGGGTCGCGGGCAGCTGCGCTGGCACTGCGTGACGTGAGCGCGGCGGACGGGCTCCGGGCGGGGGGCGGCGGGGATCCGCGGTACGTGGGTGGGGGTCACGGGGGTGGGGCCGGCCCTTATGACGACAGTACGGCGAGGTTGTACGAGGGTGGATCCGAGCCGTACCGCGGCGGGGCCGAGCCCCACCGCGGTGAGGCGGGGCCGTACGTGCCCGGTGCGTCGTATCGGCCTCCGAATGCGGCGACGAACCCCTATCTGCGGGTGCCGGAGGAGTTGAGAGGGCCGGAGGACGCGCAGGATCGTCGAGGAGAGCAGGGGCGTGGGAGGCCGGGGGCGCCGAGTGGGTGGTATCGGCAGGGAGAGAGCTCGGCGTCGTCGGAGGGCGGCGGCGGCTCGGAGAGCTCACGGCCCTCGGACGAGCGGGAGCGCCACGGTGACTCGCCGCCGAGGCCCGGGAACGTCTACGGCGCTCCCACGGTGGCCGGTGCGATCGACCCGCCCCCTCGTTCACCCCAGCGGCCTCCCCGGCCGCGCCCCGGCGGCCGACGCGGCTCCGGCGGCTCCGGCGGCTCCGGTGGCGAGGAGGGACGGCAGCAGCCGCCACCACCGCCGCCTCCTCCCCCGCCGCCACCGCCCGGGAAGCCGAAGGGACGGCGCTGATTCGGCACCGGCCACGACAGGCCGCGCCCGGCTCTCGACAGCCCGGACGTGTCCGGCGCGTAAGGAGTCCGCCACTCGCCCGACACCCACTGTTCCGTGTCCGTCAGACGGACCGCGGGAGCAGGAGGCACTGGGTGCCGGATACGGTGGGAACACCATGAGCGCTTCGCAGACCTCGTCTCCCGACGTCCCCACCCTTCTCGTCAAGATCTTCGGGAAGGACAGGCCGGGCATCACGGCCGGCCTCTTCGACACCCTCGCCGCCTACTCGGTCGACGTGGTCGACATCGAGCAGGTCGTCACCCGTGGCCGAATGGTGCTGTGCGCG
Source organism: Streptomyces sp. NPDC057253 (assembly GCF_042669125.1). Taxonomy (NCBI): domain Bacteria; kingdom Bacillati; phylum Actinomycetota; class Actinomycetes; order Kitasatosporales; family Streptomycetaceae; genus Streptomyces; species Streptomyces sp. NPDC057253. The sequence goes on from NZ_JBHUXV010000155.1 coordinate 18,065, forward strand.
CTCGTGACCGCGCCGCCGCGCCCGCAGGAGGGCGATCTGCGGGCGACCGTCCACAGCTGGGCGGAGTCGATCAAGATGCAGGCGGAGATCATCTCCGGTCTCGGCGACAACCGGCCACGCGGCCTGGGACGTTCCCTGGTCACCGTGCTCGGTCACCCGCTCACCGCGGAGGCCACCGCGGCGATCGCCGCGAAGATCGCCAAGGCGGGCGGCAACATCGACCGTATCTTCCGGCTGGCCAAGTACCCGGTCACGGCCGTCGAGTTCGCGGTGTCCGGCGTGGAGACCGAGCCGCTGCGCACCGCCCTGGTGACGGACGCCGGCAAGCTCGGCGTGGACGTGGCCGTCGTCGCCGCCGGTCTGCACCGCCGGGCCCAGCGGCTGGTCGTGATGGACGTGGATTCGACGCTCATCCAGGACGAGGTGATCGAGCTCTTCGCCGCGCACGCCGGCTGCGAGGACAAGGTCGCCGAGGTGACCGAGGCCGCGATGCGCGGCGAGCTGGACTTCGAGCAGTCGCTGCACGCGCGTGTGGCGCTGTTGGAGGGGCTGGACGCCTCGGTCGTGGACAAGGTGCGCAGCGAGGTCCGGCTGACGCCGGGCGCGCGCACCCTCATCCGGACGCTGAAGCGGCTCGGCTTCCAAGTCGGTGTGGTCTCGGGCGGGTTCACCCAGGTGACCGATGACCTGAAGGACCGGCTGGGGCTCGACTTCGCTCAGGCGAACACGCTGGAGATCGTCGACGGGAAGCTCACCGGCAGGGTGACCGGGGAGATCGTGGACCGCGCGGGCAAGGCGCGGCTGCTGCGCCGGTTCGCCGCGGAGGCGGGGGTGCCGCTGTCCCAGACGGTGGCGATCGGCGACGGCGCCAATGACCTGGACATGCTGAACGCGGCCGGGCTCGGCGTCGCCTTCAACGCCAAGCCGGTGGTGCGGGAGGCCGCGCACACCGCGGTGAACGTGCCCTTCCTGGACACGGTGCTGTACCTGCTGGGCGTCACCCGCGAAGAGGTCGAGGCGGCGGACGCGCACGTGGAGGACTGAAACCCGGCGGACGGGACCGAGCCCGGCGCACGGGAGGCAGCTCGGTGCCGCCCCGGCGGACAGACAGTGGCCCGGCACCTTCGCGGTGC
>NZ_JBHUXV010000156.1:0-18981 GCF_042669125.1 Streptomyces sp. NPDC057253
GCGGCCGTCCGTCGATGTGCTGTGCCGCCGGTGTGCCGTGCCGCCGATCAGGAAGCGGGCGGCGGTGAGGCCGGTGGCGTGGTGCCGCCGTCGGGTCCCTGGGTGCCGTTCTTGTGCGCGAGGCGGTCCATGGCGTCCTTGGCCTTGCCCGTGCCCGAGTGGATCCTGCCGCTGTACTTGCCCTTGGTCTTCTCGTCCACGACCTTCGCGGCCTTGTCGAGACCGTGCTGGATCTTGTCCCCGTGCTGTTGCGCGAGGCCGGAGACCTTGTCCTTCGCCGGGCTGAGCTTGGCCTTGAAACTGTCCAGGAGACCCATCGTTCGCCTTCCCATGCGGGGCAGTTACGTGCGGGCGCTCTCGCCGGCCTCACGATCGGCCGCGTCCTCGGCGGACTGCTGCTTGGGGATCTCGACGTCGTCGGCGGCCTCCTCGACGGCCTCCGTCGCCGCCGACGCGTCCGTCTCCTCGGCTCCGGCCACCTCGATGACCTCGACCCCGGCCTTGCCGTCGACCTTGTCCTCAGCCTTGCCGTCGGTCTTGTGGTCGGCCTTGGCCTCGGTCGGCGCCTTCGCCGCAGCCGCCTCGCTCGCTGTCGCCTCGTCCGCCGCGGGCTCGGCCGTGGGGGTGTCGGCCTGCGTCTCGGCGGTTGACGCCTCCTCCGTAGCCTTCGACCTCCGGAGAAGTCGTGCGAAAACGCCCATATCCACTCCATACGTTACTCGTGCGGGGGAAATCCCGCGTCGTCCGGTGCGCCCGTTTGCACCACCCGGATCGCCGCCTCCAGGGGACAGGGCGGCGGGAACCACGCAACTGGCAACGACGCCGGGCCCGGGCCGTCACGTAACTCGTTCGAGGTGGGGGTCGGAGGTTTGCGAGACTGGGGCGGTGAGCAGCGCACCCCCCGCCCCCCGCGTCATCGCCGTCGTCGGACCCACCGCGGCCGGAAAGTCCGATCTGGGCGTCTTCCTCGCCCAGCGCCTGGGCGGGGAGGTCGTCAACGCCGACTCCATGCAGCTCTACCGAGGGATGGACATCGGCACCGCCAAGCTGACGCCCGAGGAGCGCGACGGCGTCCCGCACCACCTCCTGGACATCTGGGACGTGACGGTCACGGCGTCCGTCGCGGAGTACCAGCGGCTCGCCCGCACCCGGATCGACGCCCTGCTGGCCGAGGGCCGCTGGCCGATCCTGGTCGGCGGCTCCGGCCTCTACGTCCGGGGTGCCGTCGACAACCTGGAGTTCCCCGGCACCGACCCCGACGTCAGGGCCCGGCTGGAGGACGAGCTCGTCCTGCGCGGCTCCGGCGCGCTGCACGCCCGCCTCGCCGCCGCCGACCCCGGCGCCGCGCAGGCGATCCTGCCCAGCAACGGCCGCCGTATCGTCCGGGCCCTGGAGGTCATCGAGATCACCGGCAAGCCCTTCACCGCCAACCTCCCCGGCCATGACTCCGTCTACGACACCCTCCAGATCGGCGTCGACGTGGCCCGGCCCGAGCTCGACGAGCGCATCGCGCGCCGGGTCGACCGGATGTGGGACGCGGGTCTCGTGGACGAGGTGCGGGAGCTGGAGGCGCGCGGGTTGCGCGAGGGGCGCACGGCCTCGCGCGCGCTCGGCTACCAGCAGGTGCTCGCGGCGCTCGCGGGGGAGTGCACGATGGAGGACGCGCGGGCCGAGACCGTGCGGGCCACGAAACGCTTCGCGCGCCGTCAGGATTCGTGGTTCAGGCGCGACCCGCGGGTGCATTGGTTGAGTGGGGCTGCGGCGCATCTCACAGAACTTCCGCAGCTTGCATTGGCGTTGGTCGAACGACCGGTTACAGCCTGATCACGTCCTGGCATCGGGACGCTCCGGCCGTCATCCCGGCCTCCGGCGCCGTGCCATCATCGAGCTTCGATCGACCAAGTGGAGTCCGAGTTGGGAGGGCGCGTGGCGATGGAGGCCGGCCCTCGCGACACCGCACAAGGCACCGAGCCCCTCACCGTCGAGAGCGGTGAACCGGAGCAGGACGGGACCCGTCTGAGCGCCGACGGGCTCGACGAGGTGCCGGACGGTGTGACCGACGACGGCCCCGAGCCCGAGGAGATGTTCGCGGCCGGGGAAGAGGTCGAGGTCGAGCTGCGCCCGCAGCGCCGCCTGCGTATCTGGCAGCTCGCCCCCATCGTCTCGCTGGCCGCGGTCGGCTCACTGATGTTCGCCTTCCCGCTGGCCTTCGACTTCGGCGACAGCGGCGCGGTGATCGCGATGCTGGGCCTGCTGATCTGCTCGTGCGCGGCGGGCTGGGGCATGATGGCGGCCCGGCGCGTTGGTTACACGTGGCCCGGCCTGCCGAGGCGGGGCGAGGAGCGCAGGGCGGACTGGCGGGTCGTGGCGGCGTACGCCCTGCTGGTGGCCGTGGTGATCGTCCTGGCGGTATGGCGCGTGGCAAGGCTGCGCTGAGCGCCTTCGCTTCCCCGCGCGTGGGGCCCTACCGATGTGCGGCTGCGCCCCGCGGGCGCGACAGGCCCCCGTCGGCCCGCACCGTACGATCGATGCATGAGCACCCGGATCGCCTTCCTCAAGGGTCACGGCACCGAGAACGACTTCGTGATCATCCCGGACCCCGAGAACACCCTCGACCTGCCCCCGGAGACCGTCGCCGCACTCTGCGACCGCCGGGCCGGCATCGGCGGTGACGGCCTGCTCCACGTCGTGCGATCCGCGGCACACCCCGAGGCCGCGCACATGGCGACCGTGGCCGAGTGGTTCATGGACTACCGCAACGGCGACGGCTCGATCGCCGAGATGTGCGGCAACGGCGTCCGCGTCTTCGCCCGCTACCTCCAGCGCGCCGGCCATGTGACCGAGGGCGACCTCGCCGTGGCGACCCGTGGTGGGGTGAAGACCGTGCACATCGACAAGGCCGGCGACGTCACCGTGGGCATGGGCAAGGCGCGGCTCCCCGAAGGCGACGTCACGGTGAGAGTCGGCGAGCACACCTGGCCCGCGCGGAACGTGAACATGGGAAATCCGCACGCCGTCGCGTTCGTGGACGATCTGGCGCAGGCCGGCGACCTCTACTCCCCGCCGCCCTTCAGCCCGGCCGCCGCGTACCCGGACGGGGTCAACGTCGAGTTCGTCGTCGACCGCGGCCCCCGGCACGTGGCGATGCGGGTGCACGAGCGCGGCTCCGGCGAGACCCGCTCCTGCGGCACCGGCGCGTGCGCCGTCGCCGTCGCCACCGCGCGCAGGGACGGCGCCGACCCGGCGGTCACCGGAGCCCCGGCGACGTACACCGTGGACGTCCCCGGCGGCACCCTCGTGATCACCGAGCGGGCGGACGGCGAGATCGAGATGACCGGCCCCGCGGTGATCGTCGCCGAGGGCGAGATCGACGCCGACTGGCTTGAAAACGCTGTTCGTTGACCATATGAACGACGGCACTCGGACGCCGGAGGCGTGGAACCGAAGCCTTCGGCGCCCTGTGCTGTGCAAAAGCACGGACACCCGCAATTCAGGCGGCGCGAAACAATAAACCTGTGAACCGTCGCTCGAATGGGTGATCCGTTTCACGCTCGCCGAGAGGCGGTCAGCCGGGCGTGATGGGCTCGGTAGCATCAAGCACCGGCCCGGACGGGGGAATGCCATCCCCTGAGCCGTGTCCGCCATGGGGCACCCCGTCCGCCGGTCCACAGCCGGAGGTGCCCATGAGTGCGGAGGCGACGAACCCCGCGACCCCAGGTCCGGTGACAGGTGCGGCCGCCCGTTGGCGGGCCCGGATCGACCTGCGCCGCCTGGGCCGCGCCGCGCTGCTCGGCCCCGCCGCCCGTGACCGGCTGCCCGACGCGATCGGCCATGTCGCCGAGGCCCACCGCGCCCACCACCCCGACGCCGACCTCGAACCCCTGCGGCGCGCCTGGGTCCTGGCCGAGTCCTCGCACCGCGGCCAGATGCGCAAGAGCGGTGAGCCCTACATCACCCACCCGCTCGCCGTCACCCTGATCCTGGCCGAACTCGGCGCCGAGACCACCACCTTGACGGCCTCTCTGCTCCACGACACCGTCGAGGACACCGAGGTGACGCTGGATCAGGTCGGCGAGGAGTTCGGCGCCGAGGTCCGCTTCCTCGTCGACGGCGTCACCAAGCTGGAGAAGGTCGACTACGGCGCCGCCGCGGAGCCCGAGACCTTCCGCAAGATGCTGGTCGCCACCGGCAACGACGTCCGCGTGATGTCGATCAAACTCGCCGACCGGCTGCACAACATGCGCACCCTCGGCGTGATGCGCCCCGAGAAACAGGCCCGCATCGCCAAGGTCACCCGGGACGTCCTCATCCCGCTCGCCGAGCGCCTCGGCGTCCAGGCCCTCAAGACCGAGCTGGAGGACCTGGTCTTCGCCATCCTCCACCCCGAGGAGTACGAGCACACCCGCGAGCTGATCGTCGACAACGCCTCCCGCGCGGACGACCCGCTCGCCGAGATCGCCGACGAGGTGCGCTCCGTGCTGCGCGAGGCCGGCATCCAGGCCGAAGTCGTCATCCGGCCGCGGCACTTCGTCTCCGTGCACCGGGTCGCCCGCAAGCGCGGCCGACTGCGCGGCGCGGACTTCGGCCGACTGCTCGTCCTGGTCGCCGAGGACGCGGACTGTTACGGCGTCCTGGGCGAACTGCACACCTGTATGACGCCGGTCGTCTCGGAGTTCAAGGACTTCATCGCCGTACCGAAGTTCAACCTGTACCAGTCGCTGCACACCGCCGTGGCCCGCGGCGACGGCCAGGTCGTCGAAGTCCTCATCCGTACGCACCAGATGCACAAGGTCGCCGAGGCCGGCGTGGTCGCGCTCGGCAACCCGTACGTCGGTCCCCCGGAGGAGCAGAGCACGGTCGACGGCGAGCGGGTGGACCCCACCCGGCCCGGCTGGCTCTCCCGTCTCCTCGACTGGCAGGCGGCCGCGCCCGACGCCGACACCTTCTGGTCCACCCTGCGTGAGGACCTCGCCCAGGACCGCGAGATCACCGTCTTCCGGCCCGACGGCGGCACTCTGGGGCTGCCCGAGGGCGCGACCTGTGTGGACGCCGCGTACGCGCAGTACGGCGAGGACGCGCACGCGTGCCTCGGCGCCCGCGTCAACGGCCGCCTGGCGACCCTGAGCACCGTCCTGAAGGACGGCGACACCGTCCAGCTCCTCATGGGCCAGGACCCGGCCGCCGAGCCCTCCAAGGAGTGGCTGGAGCACGCGCACACACCCGCGGCCCGGATCGCGATCCAGCGGTGGATCGCGACGCATCCGGTGCAGGAGACGGCGGACGGGGGCGCGGAGGAAGGCGCCGAGCGGGGCAGGACGGCGGAGGTGACGGCAGGCGCGGGGACGGGGTCCGTGGCCGGCGTCACGGCAAGCGCTACGGCGGCTGGTGCGACGGCGGGTGCGGATGCGGGCGCCGGTACGGACGCGGGTACGAGGGCTGAGGACGTTCGGGCGCGAGCGCGGGGTGCTCGGGCGGCCGTGGGGTCTGCGTCGGATGGTGATGCCCGGGGTGTCGCGGGGGGTGGTGTCGCCGATGGGGGTGTCGGGGAGCGGGACACCACCGAGCCCGGCGCCGCCGCGCCGGCCGCCGAAGCGCAGGGTGCCGACGCGCCCGGGTCCCTCGCGTCGGCCGCCGAGGACACGCCCGACCGCGGGAATCGGCCCCCCGCCGCGTCGCCGACCGCCGCTGACCAGGCCGGGGCCCGCCCCGGCACCGCCAACGCCCTCGTCGACCAGCCCGGTGCGACCGTACGGCTGGCCGGGTGCTGCACGCCCGTGCCGCCCGACGAGATCGTCGGCTTCGCCGTGCGCGGCGGAGTGGTCACCGTGCATCGCGTCGAGTGCTCGGCGGTGGCGCGTATGCAGGGCATGGGGCGCAAAGAGGTCGGCGTGCGCTGGGGCGACACCGCCGAGTGCCGGGTCACCCTGTTCGCCGAATCGTTCGGCCGCCCCCACCTCCTGGCCGACCTCACCGAGGCCATGGCGGTCGAGGGGGCCGAGATCGTCTCCGCGACCGTCGAACCCCCCAGCCAGCAGCGCGTACGCCACACGTACACCGTCCAGTTGCCGGACGCGGCACTGCTGCCCTCCCTGATGCGGGCCATGCGGAACGTGGCAGGCGTCTACGACGTGAGCAGGGCGCAGACACCGGGGGCCTGACGGGATCGACGGAGTGTGTGTGGCCGCCCGTGACCGCACCGCACGCGTCGCCTCGACGGGGCCGGAGGAACTCGTTCGAGTGGGCCGGTCGCGCGTCGTCGCCGTGGCGCACGCGCGCGCTGGTAGCGGTGGTGCATGCCGCTCACCCCCCACAGCCACGCCCGCTCCGCCCACGTCCAGCCCGCCCCCGCCGACCGCCCGGACTCCCGCGCCCTCCGCCGCCGTACGGGAGCCTCCCGGCCCGGTACCGGAGCCTCCCGGCGCCGTAGAGCGGCCGCGCTGCTCGCCTCCGCCGTCTCCGTCTGTCTGCTCGCCGCGAGCGCCCCGGCCGCGCCGCTCGGCGTCGGGGACCGCCTCTACCCGTACCTGGGCAACCCCGGCTACGACGTGGCGTCGTACGACCTCTCCTTCACCTATCAGGGCAGCAACAGCAAGCCGCTGACGGCCGTCACCACGATCGACGCCTGGACGACGACCGAACTCGACCACGTCAACCTCGACTTCGCGCACGGTGACGTCCAGTCCGTGGAGGTCGACGGTCGGTCCGCCGCGTTCAGCAGTGCCGGTGAGGACCTCGTCGTCACCCCTGACGAGTCGCTGCCCGCCGGCAGCTGGATGCGGATCACCGTGCGGCACACCAGCGACCCCGTCTCCGCGGACGACCGCGACGGCGGCTGGGTGCGTACCGCGGACGGGCTCGCCATGGCCAACCAGGCCGACGCCGCCCACCTGGTGTTCCCCTGCAACGACCACCCCTCCGACAAGGCGATGTTCACCATCCGGGTCACCGCGCCGGAGGGCTACACGGCCGTCGCCGGCGGTCTGCCGACCGACGTGGACCGGGCCGGCCGGACCACCACCTGGACGTACCGCAGCCAGCACCCCATGGCCACCGAGCTCGCACAGGTCTCCATCGGCCGTTCCACCGTGCTGCGTCGCAGTGGACCGCACGGGCTTCCCGTGCGGGACGTGGTGCCCACCCAGGACCGCGCCGCACTGGAACCCTGGCTGAAGAAGACGCCCGCGCAGATCGCGTGGATGGAGGACCGGGTCGGGCCGTACCCCTTCGAGACGTACGGCATCCTCATGGCCGCCGCCGACACCGGCTTCGAGTTGGAAACCCAAACTCTGTCCCTCTTCGAGAAGGACCTGTTCACCGAACCCGCCTACCCCAAGTGGTACGTCGAGTCGATCATGGTGCATGAGCTCGCCCACCAGTGGTTCGGCGACAGCGTCAGCCCCCGCACCTGGTCCGACGTGTGGCTCAACGAAGGACACGCCACCTGGTACGAGGCGCTGTACGCGGAGGCGAAGGGGGGCCACACCCTGGACGCCCGGATGAAGGCCGCGTACGGCGCCTCCGACCGCTGGCGCACGGCCGGCGGACCGCCCGCCGCGCCGAAGGCCCCCAAGCCCGGTCAGAAGATCGGCATCTTCCGCCCGAACGTCTACGACGGCGCCGCGCTCGTCCTGTACGCCCTGCGCCAGGAGATCGGCCGCACCTCCTTCGAGACCCTGGAGCGGGCCTGGGTGCAGGCACACCGCGACGGTACGGCCACGACCGCCGACTTCGTCCGCCTCGCCTCCGAGATCTCCGGACGCGACCTGGGTGCCTTCCTCCACGACTGGCTCTACGCCGAGAAGACCCCGCCGATGCCCGGACACCCGGACTGGAAGCCTGTGACCGCCGCCGCCCCGGTCGAATAAGGCGGTGACGAGACGCCCCGTGCCGTGCGACCATCTTCAGGTCGGCGCGGCACGGGACACGGGAATCTCCCGGGGTACTCGTGCGTTGAACGACATGAGCGCGGTGGCATGACCTAGGTGACATGGCCCCTGTGGCCTGTGACCACCAAGGACCATGACCGCCGTATCGGACTCCCCAACGACGTAAGGACCCAATGACCTCCTCTTCATCCCCTTCCCAGGACACGCAGCGCCTCGCGCACACCTACGCCGAAGGTCTTCGGGCCGATGCCCTGATGGAAGAGGACGTCGCCTGGAGCCACGAGATCGACGGAGAGCGGGACGGCGACCAGTTCGACCGCTCCGAGCGCGCGGCCCTGCGCCGCGTCGCCGGCCTCTCCACCGAGCTCGAGGACGTCACCGAGGTCGAGTACCGCCAGCTCCGTCTGGAGCGGGTCGTCCTCGTCGGCGTCTGGACCACGGGGACCGCGCAGGACGCCGACAACTCCCTCGCGGAGCTCGCCGCCCTCGCGGAGACCGCCGGCGCACTCGTGCTCGACGGCGTGATCCAGCGCCGCGACAAGCCCGACGCGGCCACCTTCATCGGTTCCGGCAAGGCCATGGAGCTGCGCGACATCGTCGTCGAGTCCGGCGCCGACACCGTCATCTGCGACGGTGAGCTCAGCCCGGGTCAGCTCATCGCCCTCGAAGACGTCGTCAAGGTCAAGGTCATCGACCGTACGGCCCTGATCCTCGACATCTTCGCCCAGCACGCCAAGTCCCGAGAGGGCAAGGCGCAGGTCGCGCTCGCGCAGATGCAGTACATGCTGCCGAGGCTGCGCGGCTGGGGTCAGTCGCTGTCCCGTCAGATGGGCGGCGGCAAGGGCGGCGGCCTCGCCACCCGTGGTCCCGGTGAGACCAAGATCGAGACGGACCGGCGTCGGATCCGCGAGAAGATGGCGAAGATGCGCCGGGAGATCGCGGACATGAAGACCGGCCGCGAGATCAAGCGCCAGGAGCGCAAGCGCCACAAGGTGCCGTCCGTCGCCATCGCGGGCTACACCAACGCGGGCAAGTCCTCCCTGCTCAACCGCCTGACGGGCGCCGGTGTCCTCGTCGAGAACGCCCTGTTCGCGACCCTGGACCCCACCGTCCGCCGCGCGGAGACCCCGAGCGGCCGGCTGTACACGCTGGCCGACACCGTCGGTTTTGTACGACACCTGCCGCACCACCTGGTCGAGGCGTTCCGCTCCACCATGGAGGAGGTCGGTGAGTCCGACCTGATCCTGCACGTGGTGGACGGCTCGCACCCGAACCCGGAGGAGCAGCTGGCCGCCGTGCGCGAGGTGATCCGGGACGTCGGCGCCATCGACGTGCCTGAAGTCGTCGTGATCAACAAGGCCGACGCGGCGGACCCGCTGACGCTCCAGCGGCTGATGCGGATCGAGAAGCGCGCCATCGCGGTCTCGGCCCGTACCGGCCAGGGCATCGCCGAGCTGCTCGCCCTGATCGACAACGAGCTGCCGCGTCCGTCGGTCGAAATCGAGGCGCTCGTGCCGTACACCCACGGCAAGCTGGTCGCCCGCGCGCACGACGAGGGCGAGGTGATCTCCGAGGAACACACCGCGGAGGGCACGCTGCTCAAGGTGCGGGTGCATGAGGAGCTGGCGGCGGAGCTGGCGCCGTATGTGCCGACGGTGGTTGTGGCCTGAGGCGCGCGTAGTTTCTTGCAGGACTTCTGGTTCTTGCAGTTCTTGAGTGGGTTCGAGGCCCGTCCCTTTGCGGGGGCGGGCCTCGGGCTTGTGCGGGTGCAGGAGGAGGGGTTTGGGGCTGTTACTGTCCCGCGAACTTCTGGCTGACCGCGCCGTACACGCCCTTGGCCACCTGGCCCAGCCGTGGTCCGGCCAGCCAGCCCGCGCTCACCGGGCCGATGGAGGTGTTGGACACCAGCGCCGGCTCGCCGTCCGCCCCGGCCGCGACCCAGCCGCCGCCGGACGAACCACCGGTCATGGTGCAGCCGATGCGGTACATCGTCGGATCCGAGGCGTTGAGTGACAGCCGCCCCGGCTTGTCCTGACACTGGTACAACAACTCCCCGTCGAACGGCGCGGCAGCCGGATACCCACTGGCCGTGATGCTCTCCACCCTCGGCACCGCCGGAGCGGCGAAGTTCACCGGAAGCGCCGAACCGACCGTCTCCTCCAACGACTTGCCGGTGCTCCCCTCCTCCGGCGTCACATGGATCACGGCGAAGTCGTACGGCGCCCCGGCCCCGCCCGTCGGCCCCCCGTGCGCGATCCACTGCTCCGAGGTCCCCGCCCAGTCGCCCCACCAGACACCGTACGGAGCGAGCTCGTCCTCGGTCGCGCTCGCCAACTCCCCGCCCGACAGAGCCTGGTCGTTGTACGACGGCACGAACGCGATGTTGCGATACCAGCCACCGTTCCTGCCCGCGTGCACGCAATGCCCCGCCGTCCACACCAGGTTGGACTTGCCCGGGTTGGCCGGGTCCGCCACGACGGTCGCCGAGCACACCATCGTGCCCTCGGGGGAGTCGAAGAACACCTTGCCCGCCTGGGGGACGTGGTCGTGGTACGTAGGCGGTACGGCCTTCGCGTCCACCGGCGCCGGCTCCGGGTCGGTCACCCCCTGGTCACCCGAGAGGTCACTGTCCTGGACACCGCGGTCGGGATCCTCGGCCCGGCGCATCCGGTCCGGGTCCCACAGCCCCTCGATGATCGGGTTGATGTAGTCCTGGGCCTCACGCAGCCAGTCGTCCCTGTCCCAGTCCTTCCAGGCGCCGTCCTTCCACTTGTCGACATCGATCCCGTGCTCTTTGAGCCTGTCCCTGAGGTCGTCGGGGATCGTGATCTTGCCGTCGCCCTCGGACGCGGACGAGGCGGAGGCCTGGGCGCTCGAGTCGCCGTCCGCGTCTCCCGAGCCGCAGCCGGTGGCGGTCAGAGCCAGCACCGACGCGAGGGCCACGGCGGCCAGCACGAGGGAGGTTCTGCGACGCGAGCCCCGCTCGCCCCCGTCGCGAGCGGTCAATGACAGCGGTTCGGATCCCATGCTCTGCCTCCCCCTGGTGTGGACGAACTGGTTGCCAGAGCCGACGACTTGCCGCGGACCACCCGCGAGTTCGCCTTCCGGCACCGCGTCTTGGGACGGCATCACACACTATGCGCCCGCTGTGGGTGACTTCCGACGGAATCGCAACGGTTCCGTCACTCCGAAGATCTTCGGAACATTCCAGAGATCTTCGGAGCACTCCAAAGATTTCCCGACCACCCGTAACCGGGTGAACGGTCCGGGGTTGGTAGCGGTGGGGCCTTGCCCCCGACCTTGCCGGCGGACGACCGGGTGCCCCGCGCTCCAATTCCCAAAGCTTTTCCAGACATCGGGTCATCGATGTGCCGAGATGTCGAGCAAAGGCTCACGGGGTTCCGTATGTCGGGGCGGGCGAGTCCGCGAGGGAACCGCTTGCCCCCGCACAGCGCGACGACGGGAGAACCATGGCCGTGACCGAGACCGCACCGGACAAGGCCATGGCGGGACAGCCCACCGCCCAGGAGCGGTCGGCGGGCCGGTCCGCGCACGAGGGGATCCTGCGGCGCCAGTCGGCCCGCGAGTCGGCGGCCCGCACCTATGCCCGCGCCCTTCCGATCGTCCCCGTCCGCGCCCGCGGCCTGACCATCGAAGGCGCTGACGGCCGCCGCTACCTCGACTGCCTCTCGGGCGCCGGGACCCTGGCCCTCGGGCACAACCACCCCGTCGTCCTCGAAGCGATCCGCAAGGTCCTCGACTCCGGGGCGCCCCTCCAAGCCCTCGACCTCGCGACCCCCGTCAAAGACGCTTTCATCACCGAACTGTTCAGCACCCTGCCGTCCGGTCTCGCCGACCACGCCCGCGTGCAGTTCTGCGGACCGGCCGGCACCGACGCGGTCGAGGCCGCCTTCAAGCTCGTGCGCGCCGCGACCAGCCGCAGCGAACTCCTCGCCTTCGCCGGTGCCTACCACGGCATGACCACGGGCGCCCTCGAAGCCTCCGGCCACGCCCCCGAGGTGCGGGTGGCCCGGCTGCCCTATCCGCAGGACTACCGCTGCCCCTTCGGCGTCGGCGGTCCCGGGGGCGCCGAACTCGCCGCCCGCTGGACCGAATCCCTCCTCGACGACCCCAAGTCCGGGGTCCCACTGCCCGCCGGCATGATCCTCGAACCCGTCCAGGGCGAGGGCGGGGTTCTCCCCGCCCCCGACGACTGGATGCGGCGCATGCGCCAGATCACGGCCGACCGCTCGATCCCGCTGATCGCCGACGAGGTCCAGACGGGCGTCGGTCGCACCGGCGCCTTCTGGGCGGTGGAGCACAGCGGCATCACCCCCGACGTCATGGTCCTCTCCAAGGCCATCGGCGGCAGCCTGCCTCTCGCGGTCGTCGTCTACCGCGACGACCTCGACGCCTGGGAACCCGGCGCCCACGCCGGCACCTTCCGCGGCAACCAACTCGCCATGGCCGCGGGCACAGCCACGATGGCTTACGTCCGCGAGCACTCCCTCACGGAACGGGCGGCTGCTCTTGGGGCGCGAATGCTGAGCCAACTCCGGGATCTGGCAGGCGAGTTCCCTGTGATCGGTGATGTGCGGGGGCGGGGGTTGATGATCGGCGTGGAGATGGTGGAGCCGGAGGGGTGGGGGGTTGGTGGGGGCGGGGGGAGTGCTGGAGCGGCTGGGGTAGCGGCTGAGGCTGCCGGGCTTGATGTGCGTGGTGGGGGTGGGGGCCGTGGTGGTGGAGATGCCGGTGGAGACGCGAGTGGGGCGGGTGCACTGGTCGCAGGTGTTGGTGTGGGTGCTGGCGATCGGGCGGGGTGGCCTGTCGGAGGTGTGGTCCTTGATGGCGCCGCGGACGGGGCGGTTCTGCCGGGTTCCACTGGCTCCTCTCGCCCTGCCCTTCCTCACCCCGCCTCTCCGGCCTTGGCCGCCGCCGTCCAGCGGGAGTGCCTCCGACGTGGTCTGATCGTCGAACTCGGTGGTCGCCATTCGAGCGTCGTCCGCCTGCTCCCACCCCTGACCATCACCGACGAGCAGGCAACCGCCGTCCTCGACCGCCTCGCCGACGCCGTGGCAGCGGTGGCCCGCGATCATGACGCCGGGGGTGGGAGAGAGCAGCAGCGTCGCTTGCGGGGCGGGGGTGAGGGATTGGGAAGCTGGCTTGGTTAGTGCGGGCTGGTTGGTGCGGGCAGTGCGAGTTCGGGGCTCGAGCAGGAGGGCTGGTGCTCGTCTTCGGGCTCGGGCTCCGGCTGGGGTCGGTGTGGGAGACACGGCTCGGGGCGTTTGCGCACTGGGGAGCGAAGGCGAGAGTCGAAGGAGCCTCGCCGGAGGAGAAGGTGAGTGTGCGGGCACCGCATGGAGGCCTGTCGCTGGAGTTCGGTACCCGGGCGGGATCCGGATCCGGAGTTTCGGCCCGGGTCCGATCGGGGGTCGGACCCGGTGGCGGGCTCGGCGTCGGAGGGGGCTCGATGCCAGGCCGGCATGCGGAGTCAGCGTCGGGCCGGAAAACGGGGCCGTACTCGCAGTCAGCGCACGGTCGGCGCCGGAAGCGGGAGGGGCCGCGGACACGCAGTCGCGACCCAGCCACTCGCCAACCAGCGCGCCACCTGTCCGTGTGTGCCTCCACGCACCGCCAATGCGCCGACGCCCCAGCAAGTTTGCCCCGAACACCAACGAACCCACCCCAACTGAACATCCACCGCCACCACCCCCGCTTCGCCGGTCCACCCCCTCCCCTCTCCACCCCAGGACACAGAACGCGCCCCGCGCCACCACCACTCCCGGACCACCCCCGACGCAGCACCATCCCTAGGCAGCCCCGAGGAACAGCGAACTTGAACACCACCCCCACCCACGGCAACTGCACCCCCTCAACGCAGCCCCACACACCCTCCGATCCACCTCCCTCCCCACACCGCACCCCCTCCCAGGCCGGCCCACCAGAACAAGAACGCCTGCGTGCCGCCACCCCCGACCTCCTGGACCACCCCGACCCCCACACGGCAGCCGAGGCCGCAGCCGTGGAGAACCTGCTGCGCTGCTGGGTCAGAGAGACCAACCTCCCGGCCCCCGCCATCGGCACTGGCACTGGCACTGGCACCCTTCGCATCCGACTCCCCGCCAGCGGCACCTCCCTCCTCGTCCCGGTCCAGTACTGGTCCCCGACGGGATGGCACCGCTTCGGCCGCCCCCGTCTCGACGGCGCCCCCGCACAGGCCCCGCCCGTCGACGCGGTCACCGTCGCCGCCCTGCTCACCCGTGAGTCGCTGCCGACGGACACCGCCGCTTCAGGTGCCGAACTCACCGCTCGGGTCGCCGACTCGGTCCGCCGCACCGCAACCTTTGTCCGCGAGCGCCGCAGGCACCCCGACGACGGCCCCGACCTCTTCCTCACCGCCGAACAGGCACTCGTCCTCGGCCACCCCCTCCACCCGGCCCCGAAGAGCCGCGAAGGTCTCTCCGAAGCCGAAGCGGCCTCCTACTCACCCGAATTGCGCGGCTCCTTCCCCCTGCGTTGGCTCGCTGTCGCCCCCTCTCTCCTCGCCACCGACTCCGCCTGGACCGAACGCGGCCGCCCCGTCCCCGCCGCCCACCTCACCCAGCGACTGGCCGGCCCCGACCTGGCACTGCCCGACGGCCACACCGCACTGCCCCTACACCCCTGGCAGCTCCGCGAGGTCCAGCACCGTCCCGAAACCGCCCCGCTCTTCGCCTCCGGACTGCTCCGGGATCTCGGTGATCACGGCTCCTCCTGGCACCCCACCTCCTCCGTGCGTACGGTCCATCGCTCCGGCGCCCCCGCCATGCTCAAGCTCTCGCTCGGCCTGCGTATCACCAACTCCCGCCGCGAGAACCTCCGTAAGGAACTCCACCGCGGCGTCGAGGTGCACCGACTCCTGCGCGCCGGCCTGTCCAAGGAGTGGCAGGCGGCCCACCCCGCGTTCGACATCGTCCGCGACCCCGCCTGGATCGCGGTCGACGCACCCGACGGCACCCCCGTCCCCGGCCTCGACGTGGTGATCCGCCACAACCCGTTCAGCCCGTCGCACGACGTCTCCTGCATCGCCGGCCTCGTCTCACCCCGTCCCCATGCCCGGCCCGGCGTGGGCCGACCGACCTGGCGATCCCGGTTGGCCGAGCTCGTCAGCCGCCTCGCCTTGCGGACCGGCCGCCCCCAGGGAGCCGTCGCCACCGAGTGGTTCCTTCGCTACCTCGAACAAGTCGTCCGCCCAGTGCTGTGGCTCGACGGTGAGGCAGGCATCGCACTGGAGGCACACCAACAGAACACCCTGGTACTGCTGGACGCCGACGGCTGGCCTGCCGGTGGCCGCTACCGCGACAACCAGGGCTATTACTTCCGCGAGTCCCGACGGTCGGAACTCGACGCCCGGTTGCCCGGTATCGGCAGGCACAGCGACACCTTCGTCTCGGACGACGTCACCGACGAGCGCTTTGCCTACTACCTGGCGATCAACAATGTCCTCGGACTCATCGGCGCGTTCGGCTCCCAGCGTCTGGCCGACGAACGGCTGCTGCTCGCCGCCTTCCGCCGCTTCCTCGACGACGTGGCCTCCGGACCCGACCGACTACGCACCACCCTCCCCGGTCACCTGCTCGACTCACCCGTCCTGCGCTGCAAGGCCAATCTGCTGACCCGAGTGCACGGTCTCGACGAACTAGTCGGCCCGGTCGACACCCAGTCCGTCTACGTCACCATCGCCAACCCCCTTCACCCCTGAGGAACATGACCCACCCCACCTCCTGAGAGGCCCGCCGTGTCAGCCACCAACGCCCACGCCCACGCCCACGCCCACGCTGCTTCCGTCACCCCTGTCGATGCCGAGGCCGACGCCCATGCCGACGCCGACATGGATACGGGCACAGGCACCGGCAGCGGCACGGCGGCCGCCCGCCCCACCCCCGGCATCCATCCCCGCAGCAGCCAGGACAGCGTCACGTCAGGCATCGACGGCAGCAGGGACCGCACCACCGACCGAAGCACCGACAGCGAGGACACCCTGGACCTGCGTCTGCCCGAAGACCTCCTCGCGCTCCTCGACGCCGAAGGAACCGGAGTAGGCGCACACCGAGACCTAGCCCCGAGCCGAGGCGACGGCACCACCCCGCCCGCCGACCTCACCCCTGCCTACGGCGACCTTCTCGACAACATCGCCGACTGGGGACCGGTCGCCACCCCCGCCGGTGCCTTCCAACTCGTGCCCGTGCGCGTAGAGCGGGACCTCCCCCTCGTCTGCCGCTGGATGAACGACCCCGCCGTCACCGCGTTCTGGGAGCTGGCCGGACCCCCGAGCGTGACGGCGGACCATCTGCACTCCCAGCTCACAGGCGACGGACGCAGCATCCCCTGCCTCGGAGTGCTGGAGGGCACGCCGATGAGCTACTGGGAGATCTACCGTGCGGACCTCGATCCGCTGGCGCGCCACTATCCGGCCAGACCGCACGACACCGGTATCCACCTCCTCATCGGCGCCGTTCCCGATCGCGGGCGCGGTCTCGGCAGCACGCTTCTCAGAGCCGCCGCCGATCTCGTGCTCGACAAGCGGCCCGCCTGTGCCCGCGTCGTCGCGGAACCCGACCTTCGCAACATCCCGTCCGTCACCGCCTTTCTGAGCGCAGGCTTCCGCTACTCCGCCGAGATCGACCTGCCCGCCAAGCGGGCGGCCCTCATGGTCCGAGACCGGTCCCTGCGCGATCTGCTGTAGCAGCGCGTCATTGCGCAATCACTTTTGGTACACCGCTCGCGCCGAGCCGGTTCCCCCTCGCCACGAAAAGTTTTTGCGAGGTCGTCGCACCCCGCGGACCACGGCAGTCACACGGCCGCTCAGTCACTTTCGGCCGTCGACGGACGGATCTCGACCCGCTCCTATCAGACCCGGTCCCATGCGAACCGAGTCGAGCCGATCTGACACCGACCGGCTCCTGCTCCGAGCCGCTTCCGGTCCTGATCCGGCCCCTCGTCCCCGCCTTGATCACCCCAATGTCAGTGGCGGGTCGTAGGGTGGTCGCGCTATGACGAAGCCCTCACTCCCCGAACTCCTGCATGCTGCCGTCACTGCCGTCGGCGGTACGGAGCGCCCCGGCCAGGTGACCATGGCCGAATCCGTCAGGGACGCGATCGACGACAGCTCCCACCTGCTGGTGCAGGCTGGCACCGGCACCGGAAAGTCGCTGGGCTATCTCGTGCCGGCGCTCGCGCACGGGGAGCGGGTCGTGGTCGCGACAGCCACCCTGGCCCTCCAGAGACAGCTCGTCGAGCGTGACCTGCCGCGCACGGTCGAGGCGCTGCATCCGCTGCTGCGCCGCTGCCCTGAGTTCGCGATGCTCAAGGGCCGGTCGAACTACCTGTGCCTGCACCGGCTGCACGAGGGAGTGCCGCAGGACGAGGAGGAGGGCCTCTTCGACCAGTTCGAGGCCGCGGCGCCCACCAGCAAGCTGGGCCAGGACCTCCTGCGGCTGCGGGACTGGTCCCAGGACACGGAGACCGGTGACCGCGACGACCTCACACCCGGTGTCTCCGACCGGGCCTGGGCGCAGATCTCCGTGTCCTCCCGCGAGTGTCTGGGAGCCACCAAGTGCGCCTATGGAGCCGAGTGCTTCGCCGAGATGGCCCGTGAGCGCGCCAAGCTGGCCGAGGTCGTCGTCACCAACCACGCGCTGCTCGCGATCGACGCCATCGAAGGCGCTCCGGTCCTCCCGCAGCACGAGGTGCTGATCGTCGACGAGGCTCACGAGCTGGTGTCCCGTGTCACCGGCGTCGCCACCGGCGAGCTCACCCCCGGCCAGGTCAACCGCGCGGTGCGCCGCGCCGCCAAGCTGGTCAACGAAAAGGCGGCCGACCAGCTCCAGACCGCGGCCGAGGGCTTCGAGCGGCTGATGGAGCTCGCCCTGCCCGGTCGCCTGGAGGAGATCCCGGAGGACCTCGGCTACGCGCTCATGGCCCTGCGCGACGCCGCGCGTACGGTCATCTCCGCGATCGGCGCGACCCGCGACAAGTCGGTCCAGGACGAGGACGCGGTCCGCAAGCAGGCACTCGCCTCCGTGGAGTCGGTGCACGACGTGGCGGAGCGGATCACGAACGGCTCGGAGTGGGACGTCGTCTGGTACGAGCGGCACGACCGCTTCGGTGCCTCTCTGCGCGTCGCCCCCATGTCGGTGTCAGGGCTGTTGCGGGAGAAGCTGTTCGCGGACCGCTCCGTGGTCCTGACCTCGGCGACCCTGAAGCTGGGCGGCGACTTCAACGGCGTGGGAGCGTCCCTCGGGCTCGCCCCGGAGGGAACCGAAGGCGACGACGTGCCGAAGTGGAAGGGCGTGGACGTGGGTTCGCCCTTCGACTACCCCAGGCAGGGCATCCTGTACGTCGCCAAGCACCTCTCGCGCCCCGCGCGCGACGGCGATCGCGTGGACATGCTCGACGAGCTGACCGAGCTCATCCAGGCCGCCGGCGGCCGCACCCTGGGACTGTTCTCCTCCATGAGGGCCGCGCAACTGGCCGCCGAGGAACTGCGCTCCCGCATCCCGGAGTTCCCGATCCTCCTCCAGGGCGAGGAGACCCTCGGCGAACTGATCAAGAACTTCGCGGCCGACCCGAAGACCTGTCTCTTCGGCACACTGTCGCTGTGGCAGGGCGTCGACGTCCCCGGTCCCAGCTGCCAGCTGGTCGTCATGGACAAGATCCCGTTCCCGCGTCCCGACGACCCTCTGATGAGCGCCCGCCAGAAGGCGGTCGAGGACGCTGGTGGCAACGGCTTCATGGCTGTCGCGGCAACCCACGCCGCACTGCTCATGGCCCAGGGTGCCGGCCGCCTCGTCCGCGCCTCTGGAGACCGCGGCGTCGTAGCCGTACTGGATCAAAGGCTGGCCACCGCGCGGTACGGCAGCTATCTGAAGGCGTCACTGCCCGACTTCTGGTACACCACGGACCGTAACCAGGTCCGCAAGTCACTGGCGGCCATCGACGCTGCGGCGAAGGCTGTGGAGGCGGCGGCCGAGGTCGAGAAGGCGCAGGCGGACGCCGAAGAAGTACAGGCCGAGGCCTAGTGACGGTGGGGGTGGCCCGTCCCCAAGTCAGGGAC
>NZ_JBHUXV010000157.1:0-18780 GCF_042669125.1 Streptomyces sp. NPDC057253
GGCGCCGGTCACCGGAGGCGTCGGCCGCGGAAACCCCTGCGCATCCGCTGAGCGCAGCGGATTCCTGACGCCGGCGACCTCGTCGGGGTCGCACGCGCACCGGGTGGCGTGACGGCCGGCGCCGCCCTTGCCCCGTCCGCGCCGAACGACCGGTCGACGGCCCGCAGGCCCGGGGTGTGCGCCGGCCCGCAGGCCCGGGTGTGCGCTGTGCCCTTCCTGGTGGCCGTTGCGCCACGTCGCGGGCCAGTCGGCGGCAAGGCGCCTGGCCCCACCCCGTCGTCCGCGCGCCGTGACTGCGGCGACCTCACCGAGGACGGTCCCGCCCTGACGTCGGCTTCCAGGGCGGCCCCGGCGCGGTCCCGTCGGGCGTCACCGCAACGCCCGCCGGTCGAAACGGGCGCACAGAACCCTGCCAAAGAGTGACTGCGGTCCTCGTGGTGATGAACCGCGCATATTCGTGGCGCCCTCGGAAAACCGGGAGCGTGTCGCGGGCGGAAACAGGCTGGTTCAGGGGCGCTGGGTCCCGTTGCCCCTTCGTGGACCGGATGCCACCCGGACACGTCGCCGCAGCGCCGAACGCGCACTCCGCTTGTCCGTGACGCGGACGGTCGGCGATGTCGCGGCCCCCATTGTCCACTTCCGTGGACTGCATCTTCTCCTTCTGAACAAAGCAAGTGAAAGGTCAAGGCCTCGTGGTGATGAACAGTGAGAGCGGCGGAACGCCGGAGCAGGTTCTCAGCCTGTGGGAGGGGTTGGGCGGGGGAGCCCGGCAGGTACGTCTGGTCCGCCGCCGGTCCGACGGAGCGGTCGGAGACCGTCAGGGGTTCGGAACCCCTCCCGAGGGCGGTCGGGGCGGCGATGAAGCCGCGGCTGTCGGGGCGACGGATGCCCTCCTGCCGCCGGACACGGACACGGACAGGGACACGGACACGAACCGGCCCCCGGCCCTGTCCGCGGCGGATGCCGCCCTCGCCGACGGGATGCGAAGGCGCGCGGTCCTGCCCACGCTGGAGGACGTGGCGGTGCACTGGGACAGGGCCTGTCTTCGGGCCGGCCGAGCCGTCTCCGCCCTGAACGCCGCCTATGGTCAACACCCCTCCGTCGTGGCGGTGGTGGCCGACGGGGACCTGGTGGTCGTCGTGCTGCGCGTGGTGGACCTGCGGGCCTGGTACGTGTGGCGCTCCGCGCTGCACGTCCGGCCCGAGGAGGTGGCGCTGTGCGGCGAATCCTGTGTGGGGACAGGGGTCCACGACGGCGTCGCGGTACGCCTGATGGGTCTGTGCGTGCCCGCCCTCCTGGAGTCGCAGGCCGCCTCGGCGGCCGAGCCCTACCGGCTCTGGGACCAGGTGTACGACCTCGCTCTGCCGCACCTCGACAACCAGGGGCACGAGTGGCGGTACCACGGGACGCGGGCGCCGGACGGCATTCCGCTGCTGTCTGTCACAGGACGCGATGAACGCTGTCGCCTGACCAATGTCGTCGGGCAGATGGGGCCGCTGGTCCCCGTGTTCCCCATGCCGCTGGGAATGCCGACGCAGGCGGGGGACGGAGCGCTGTGACACCGCAGCCGTCGGCACCTCATCCGCCGCCCGCCGAAGAGTTCGTCCCCGTGCCACCGGCGGTGACCGTGGAAACTGCGCAGGGCAGTCCGGCCACCAGTACCGTCTCCTCGGTCCGCTCGCCGAGCGGAGCGTTCACCAGTGCGGAGCTCGACACCCGTATGAGGGTGCTGGGTGCCACACCACCGGGCAGCGGGCGTGACACGCTGCGGGCGGAGACGATCGCGCTGCTGCTGCCGCTGGCCCGGCGGCTCGCCCGGCGCTATCAAGGGCGTGGTGAGCCGGACGACGACCTCTATCAGGTCGCCTGCGTCGGAGTCGTGAAGGCCGTCGACCGCTACGACCCCACCAAGGGGCACGCATTCCTTTCGTTCGCCGTGCCGACAGTGACGGGGGAGATCAAGTGTCACTTCCGTGACCGCACTTGGAACGTACGGGTACCTCGCCGTATCCAGGAGGCGCAGGCCCGCGTACGGCACGCGCAGCGGGAGCTGGAACAGAGCAGACGCTCGGCGGATCCGATGACCACGCGGGAACTGGTCACGCACACGGGGCTGCCGGAGGAGGACGTGACCGCCGCACTGGAAGCCGTCGGTACGTACTTCGCCTCCTCGCTCGACGCCCCGCAGGGCCGTGGCGCCGACGTGCCGCTCGGTGAGACCCTCGGCGTCGAGGAGCGGGGCATCGACCTGGTCGTCGACTGCCTGGCGCTGCGCAACGTCGCGCACCGGCTGACCGACCGGCAGCGCCACATCCTTTACCTGCGGTTCTTCCAGTCGATGACGCAGAAGCAGATCGGCTCGGTGCTCGGCCTGTCGCAGATGCATGTCTCCCGGGTCCTCGCACGCACCTTCGATCAGCTTCGCAGGGAACTGCTGCCTCCTGTCTGAGGACGGGGCCGCAAGGACCGTTCCGGTAGCGCCCGGTTGACCGTCATTCGGTGGCTGCGGAGCCGCGGTCCCGGTCTTCCGCTTCCCAGCCCTCCGCGACGGCCCTGGCCAGCGGGGCGGGAGCGCCGACGGATGACAGGTGGCGCACCAGCGTGGCCGGCGCCGACGTGTTCAGCTCCTCCTCGCTGTAGCCGATGACCTGCCAGTGGGCCGCTGCGGCGACCACGTCCCGCGGCAGGCCGAGCCCGACGGCGAGTGCGGACACGAGCCGCGGCTCGACCCGGAACCCCTCGTCATTGACGATCTTGCCGAGCAGGGACTTGCTGGGAGCCCAGTGCGTCTCCGGGTCGACGGCGCGTTGCGTGAACTCCCGCAGGCTCCACCGTTTCCCCCTTCCTACAGCCGACTTGACCAGTTCGGTCAGGGCGTTTCGCTGGGCAGGGTATGCACTTCCCACTCGTGATGACTCCCGTCGATGTGGATCGGTTCGGGATGAAGGGTAGTGGTCCACGTCCCCGGGACGAACCAGGTGAGAGGCTCTGCGGCGCCTCGGGCGCCGGGCTTGCGGATCGAGCCGGTGGGGCAGGGGGCCGGGCCTGTCCTCGCCCGCACCGGATCAGCGGGGGCGGCAAGGACGTGAGGAGTCGGCTGTGTGGTCGATGGTCCGGCCGGAGGGTGCGGCGGCGCGTCGCGCGTCTATTCGTACCCACTCACCGTGTGCCTCGACCATACCGATGTCTTCGACGACCACCCTCAGTGGGTTGCCGGTGCGGAGGGCGGCAAACCTGCCGCCCTCCATACTGGCCGATAAGTGCGGGCGACCGTGCTCGACGCGTCCCGGAAGACCGCACGTCGGCCTGAGGCGGGGAAGTGGGGAGGCGGACGCCCACCTCGCGCACGACCTGGCGTCCGTGTCCACGCAGACCTCGAGCCGCATCGACGCGGGCGACGACCTGCGCGTTCCGCGCAGCCACCCCGTCGGTGCGGCTGCCGGCACTGCCGCACGGCCGGTCCACTCCGCAGTCAGCGCAGAGGCGCCTCCACGACCCCGGGGCACTCGTGTCCCCGCACCACCTCACGGAAGGCGTCTGGCGCGGACTCGCTCAAGGCATCATCGGACCGTGCGCCGCAGGGGCGCTCGCGCACCGCCCGTCTCCGCGGACGGGGAAGGCGCACCACGCGACGGCACCGTTGTCGCCGAACCCCCACTGTCCGCCCAGCCCGCCGATGATGGCGTCCACGAGACGCAGGCAAGGACGGGTCTCAGGCACCGGCGGACACCCCGACGTCCAGTAGCCGGCGACCTCGGCGCGCGCTGTGCCGCCGGAGCCGACGAGAAGATGCAGACCGGTCTCCGGACCCGTGCCGTGCAGGACCGCCAGAGCGAAGAACTCGGAGACCACGAGCACGGCGTCCTCGAGCCGGGGCCCGGGCACGCCGAGCGCTTCGCCCAACCAGATGCGCGTCAGACCCCGTGCCACCGTGGCGCACGCAGCGGCACGCGGCAGTCGCACGATGGCCTTGGGGGCCGGCGGGGCTTGCGGGGCCGGCGTGGGCAGGTTCTCCCTGGTGAGCACAGTACGGGCCTTCTGGGTCTTAAGCTGCCGGGGACGACAGGGGTAGCCACGATCGGAGCCCCTAACCGCTGTACGGCAGGCGAACACCTGGTCGATCAGCGGAGGCAGTCCCGGAGCCGCGGGGGCGAGCCGGTCACCTCGTGGCGACACAGGGTGCGGAGGGTGTCGTGTCACCGCCCCGCAATCCGCGACTGACCCCACCGACAGCTCCGCCTCACGGGTCCTCGCCTTCGGGGGACAGTCCGGCGTAGGCGCGTAGGACCGGGCGGGTGCTGGGAGGCCGTACTGGGTGAACTGCTGGTGGAGGTCGGAGTCGAAGGACACGGGTTGGAGGTCCGCGGTGGTCAGCAGCTCGGCCAAGACCTTCAGCAGCTTCTGGCGTCCTGGGGAGAGTTAAGTGAACGCCGGTACGGTGGCCGGGGGTCGAACAGGGATTCCGGCAGGCCTCCGGTGCGGGCTGCCAGCGGTGCCGGCCTCCTCGGGGAACCAGCCGAGGAGGTAGGCGGTCTTGCTGCGGGTCTCCGGGGCTGGGGCGCCGACCGGGCCTGCGACCAGCGAGGGCGAGGAACGGCTCGGCGTACGGAGAAGCCGAGTACCGGGTGCGCTGGTGGAAGATGTCGCTGAACAGGCTGCGGAAAGCACTCTCCCGGGCGAGCCGTCCCTTTCAGCCCGTCCGCTCGTCTCATCTCAGCCGACGAAGCACACAGGCAGATCAGACCGTCGCCGTCAGTTGCTGCGCTGCGGGAACGGCCTGCACGAACTCCAGGCCGGGGTGACCTTCCAGCGGCTGATCCGTCATGAACCGCGCCAGCACGTCACTGAAGTCCCGGGGCCGTTCCAGGTGAACGACATGCCCACTGCCCTTCATGACCGCCAAAAGCGCTCCCGGGATGCTGGCAGCCACAGCCCGAGCCCCGGCTGTCGGGCACAGCCGGTCGTGTTCGCCGCTCAGGCATAGCGCCCGCACGCCCCGGATCAGGCCAGGCTCCCCGAACGGATGCTGCAGGAGCCGCCTGTTGGCGGCGATGTAACGCACTGTGTCAGCTGGTCCAGCCGCCGCCAGTACCCTGCGGAGCACCTCTGCCGCAGCATGCGGGTGCGCCGCGAGGCACGACGCGTCGCTGCACACCAGGAGGTCCACCGCCCGCCGGGCGAACTCCTCGGTCCTGCCCGCCCGTAGCAGGTCGTTGACCTGAGTGATCGCCAACCGGGCGTCGTCGGGCAGTGTCTGGGTCGACCCGACGAGCGCCAGCCTGACCACGCGATCCGGGTAGCGCTGCGTGTAGCGGTAGGCGATGGCCGTCCCGTAGGAGACGGCGATGATGTTCACGCGTCCCAGCCCAAGTGAGTCCAGGAGATGTCCCAGCGCATCGCTCATGAAGTCGAAGCCGTAGTCGTCGGGCAGATCGTCGGCGGTGCCCAGACCGGGGAGTTCCACGCTCACCACCGTCGCCGCCGCAGTCCAGGGGCGCTCCGACCTGCGGTTGGAATGCATGTTCTGGTAGGCGCCACCCAGCACCACGATCGGCTCGACCTGCGGGTGCGGTTGCTCCACGATGCGGCACCCGAACGTGAACCCCCGGTACTTCACTTCCCGGATCGACTCCTGCGACATGACGAACCCCGTTGCCTCGGCGATGACTTCCCAGCAAGAACGACCTGCAACAGCGTCAGTCACGGCAGCCCCCGGCCGTGGTGGGTGTCCGAGCGGAGAACGGGAGACGCACCGCCCAGGTGCGCAAGGTGGTGAGGGCCGCGGCGACGGTGGCGAGGGGATCAAGCAGGTGGAGGCGCGAGTGAGGGCGCTGGGCCAGGTACCGCCTTCGATGCGGGCCAGTGAGACGGCGGCGGCGCAGCCATCGACGTGAGACGGTGGTGACCGCGCCGCCGAGGAAGACGACGGCGTCGGTCACGGCAAGTTCCCTGGACAAGGCGGGGGTGTGGGTGGACAGGGACGAACGCCGCGGAAGGCCGCTGCGCCATGGTTCACAGCGCCGAACATGAACACGGGCGCACACACCACCCCGTCGGACCAGCACATGCACGACTTGCCAGACGAGCGTGGGGCACGCGCCCAACTGTGCCCCTGGGATTCCGCCGACCAGTCGGGGGCTCGGCGGGGTTCACCTCATGGGTAGTACGGCGTGTGGGTGATGGAGGAGATCTTGAGGTAGCGGGCGCCGTCAGACGTGGCCCAGGTGGAGGAGTCCGGGTTGCCGGGCCAGTCACCGCCGACCGCGATGTTGGCGATGAAGCGCAGTCCCGTCCCGGCCGGGGTCCGGTACCAGGTGGTGCCCGTGATGTTGCCGTCCACGGCGAAGTCGATGTGGTCCGGGAACCAGCTGAACGAGTAGGTGTGGTACGCGTTCGTCCAGCCGGAGGAGTTTGTTCTGGAGAACTGCTGCTGGGCGTTGTTGACGTCGTGGGACGTCTGGTAGACGACACCCGGGTTCTGCCCCACGATCTCAGCGGCGTCGAACTCGGGCAGCCACGGATTCAGGTACGCCGCCCATACCGCCGGCAACAGCCCCCGCCCGTTGGGCATGTTGGCGGTGAAGCTGTAAGTGCCGTACCCGTACCGCGCCGTCGACTCCACACGGCCTGAGTAGTAGACCCCGCCCCCGGCGTTGTACGCCTTGATCACCAGTGTGTTGCCCTCGTACCAGACGCAGTCCGGACGGTACGTCTGCAGCTCGTTGTTGGCGGTCCATCTCGCGTTGATCTTGTTCCAGGAGTTGACGGTCACCGGGGAACCCCAGGATGCGGCCCGTGCGGTCTGCGCACCCAGCATCAGCGCGGGAGGCACGGCCAGTGCCGCACCGAGTATGCGTCGGCGGCTCGGCCGGCGAGAGGGAAGGGTCATCGCAGCTCCATTGCTTGGATGAACGATGCGTGGTGGGAGCGGTCCCACGCTCCACCTGTCCGTGGACTGTAAGAGTCCGTTTGACCTTTGACAAGATGTGCCGCAAAGATCGACGCGTTCCTTTGGTAGTTGAACGAATCGGGTGGTCAACTGGCCAAGTCGGCTGATGCCGACCCGTCCTGGCCGGTTCAGGCGGCTTGGCGGTCAGGGTGCCGGGGCGGTCAGGACGGCCTTGGCGGCCAGCCGGAGATTCCTGATCATCGGATTCGGGTCGCCCTTGCGGCTGACCAGGACAACCCGGCTGGGGGGAGCGCCCTCGACCGGGACGGTGACGAGACCGGGACGCAGTGAACTGCGCCGATCGCCGACCGGCAGCACGGCGATGGTCCTGCCGCTCGCGACGAGTTCGAGCTTGTCCTCGTAGCTCTCGATCGGCGGCACGCCGGCCCCGAGGATCCGGTAGGAAGCCCAGTCCTCGGTCTCGAACGCGCACGGCGCCGCCTCTTCGCCGGCCAGTTCCTCCGCGGTCACCGAGGCGCGGTCGGCCAAAGGATGGCCGTCCGGCACCACGAGCATCCGGGGCTCCTCGTACAGCGGAGTGATGATCACGTCGTCGTCGACCAGCGGCAGCGGGACCCGTGCGATCAGGGCGTCGACGCGCTTGTCGGTCAGTGCCCCGACGTCGCGGCAGTTCAGATGCCGGGTGGCGATCTCGGCGTCGGGGTGACGGTGGCTCAGTTCCCGCACGGCTGCAGTGATCACCAGGTCCTCGACGTAGCCGATGGCGATGCGCTCGGTCCGGACTTGTTCCCGCACGGTCAGTTCTGCCTGGCGGGCGGCCTGCAGCAGGGCCTGGGCCTGGGGGAGAAACGTCTGGCCGGCCGGAGTGAGTCGGGTGCCCTGGGGGGTGCGGTCCAGCAGTCGTGTGCCGAGATATTTCTCGAGCCGTTGGATCTGACGGCTCAGCGCCGGCTGGGCCAGGTGCAGGTCGGCGGCGGCCCGGCCGAAGTGCTGGTGCGCCGCCACCACGGTGAAGTAGCGCACGAGCCGCAGTTCCAGGTCCTGTCCGAGGTCGTTCACCCTTGCAGGGTACGCGTCATGCCGTTTCGGAATGATCCGGTTGCCGAACCGGTCTTGGACGGCCCTGCCGTCTCGGGCTTTGACTCAAGGAGCAACGTTTCCCGAAGAAAGCGACAGGCGCGATGAAGGCGATTCAGTTCCACGCGGCGGGCGGGCCGGAAGTTCTGCGGTACGACGAGGTGCCGGTTCCCGAGATCGGCCCGGGCGAGGTGCTCGTCCGGGTGCACGCGGTGGGCATCAATCCGCCGGACTGGTACCTGCGTGAGGGGATGAAGGTCATGCCGGCCGAGATGAGGCCGGCGCTGGAGTTCCCTCTGATCCCTGGAACGGACATGTCGGGCGTGGTCGAGGAAGTCGCTCCGGACGTGCGGGGGTTCGCCGTTGGTGACGAGGTCTTCGGCATGCTGCGGTTCCCCGGATTCGACGGCCGGACGTACGCCCAGTACGTGGCCGCGCCGGTTTCAGACCTGGCTCACAAGCCGACCGGTATCGACCACGTGGAGGCGGCCGGTGCGCCGATGGCCGTGCTCACGGCCTGGCAGTACCTGGTTGATCTCGGCCACGACGTGCCGTCTCCCTTCACCGGCCAGGTGCACCAGCCGGTGCCGATCACGCCAGGCATGACCGTGCTGGTCAACGGGGCCGCCGGGGGAGTGGGCCACTTCGCGGTGCAACTGGCGAAATGGAAGGGGGCACACGTCATCGCGGTGGCCTCAGGCCGGCATGAGCAGTTCCTGCGCAAGCTCGGCGCCGACGAGTTCATCGACTACACGACGACGCAGGCAGCGGACGTCGTCAGCGGTGTCGACCTGGTGATCGACACCGTCGGCGGCCCGGACAGCGCACGCTTCCTGAACGTGCTCAAGCGCGGGGGCACGATGCTTCCGGTGTTCTTCGCCCAGTACGACCCGGAAGAGACGGCACGTCTGGACATCACCGTCTCGAACATCCAGGTACGTTCCAACGGCCCCCAGCTCGCCGAGATCGGACGCCTGTTCGACCAGGGCACACTCACGGTCGGGGTGGACAGCACCTACCCGCTGTCCGAAGCGGCCGACGCACACACGCGAGCCGCGCAGGGCCACATCCAGGGCAAGATCGTACTGACGGTGGCCTCGTGATCGCCGAACTCCAGCAGACGGTGGTGGACTACGCCCACGCCCTGGACGAGCTGAATGTGCCCGAGCTGGAAACGGTCCTGACCGAAGACACCGTCTGGACCTTCACGATGCCCGGACAGGGGATGCTCGGCCCGGTCGCCGGACGCGCGGCGGTGCTCGACTTCATCCGTGACGGACACATGGCCCAGACCGGAAGGGTGCGGCACCACATCGGCAACGTCGTGGTCACGGCGACGGACGCCGCCACGGCCGAGGTGCGGGCTTATCTGCTGCAGACGAGAAACACCGGCGAGAGCATTCAGATGATCTCGACCGGCGTCTACACCTTCAGCCTGCGACGGTCCGACGTCAGGTGGCGGATCGCAGAGCTCGCCCTGACACTGGACAACGCCCTGTAGGGCGAGGCCAGGCACTGCGCCCCTCTTGCTTGCCGGGACGACATTCGTGATCTCGGGGCGGCCCATGCGTCCCAGCCGGGGGCGGCGGCCGACGGAGGCCACGGTCTCGCCGACGGCGCCGAGCAGGGGGCCGCAGTGCAGGCCGAACACTGGTCCGGTGTGGTCGCCGACCTGGAACAGACCCTGCTCACCACCGCGGCGACCGGCCGAATCCGGAAGCGGTAGGTGATCGCGTCGGAGAACAGCGCGGTGGAAGCGGCGGCCGGAAACACATAGCTGGGGAACGCGAGTCGTGAGACTACCTGCGAGTAGCGCGTTGACAAGCCGGAACGGCAAACTGATGATGTAATCAGTTATGCGGAGATGGTCAGACAGCCGGACTCATTCTGCTTGTACATCACCCCGCGATGCCCTATTTGTGACGGCAAGCGAAGTATTGCCGCCCGCTCCCGAAGAGAGGCGCCATGAGCGAGACAGACCTGCACGCCAAGTTCCAGCAGTTCCCCGACGCGGTCCGCCAGAAGGTCGAGACCGCACTGTCGGACGCCAAGATCGCCCTCAAGCTCAAGGCTGCCGAGATCCTCGCCGACAAGGAAGAGATGGCCGAACACGCCGTCACCACCGCCGGCCGGATCGGCGCCAAGAGCGGTGAGGTGTCCGAGCTGACGACGATCCTGCCGCTGAAGCCGAACGGCGCACAGCGGCTGCGGAAATTCTTCGGTCTGCTCGGCGGGAACCTGGCGGGCGCCGGCCAGGTCGGGACCCTGCACAACATGCGGTTCGTGTTCCTCGAGAACGACACGAAGCTGCTGTTCGCGACCGCCTTCGACGGCGAGTGGGACCCCTACATCGACGACTTCGCCACCAAGATCCCCGACATGATGGACTTCCTGTTCGAGAACGTCGAGGGCTGGCCCGGCATCACCTCGCCGGACGTGAAGGACTTCATCGTCAAGTACCAGATCCCGGCCGAGGCGTGGTTCGTCGCCCACCCCAACCTCACCGTCGCGGAGGGCCACCGGCTCAAGCGGCAGGAGGCCGCCGTGCAGCGTTTCCTGTCGGACCTCAACTGAAGGCCGGCGCACCATGCCTTCCCCGCTGTTCCGGCGGCTGCGCCGCCCGCCCACCCTGGACCTCGACGACATCCAGGCGACCCTGCTGCGGGCCCGGCCCGAGCCCTACTTCGGCACCCACGCGATCCTGGAGATCACCGAACCGGCCGCGGGCAGGGAACTGCTGCGCCGACTGGCGCCCAGGGTGACCTCGGCGGCGCGCTGGGACGAACCGCAGCCGTCCTGGCTGGCCGTCGCCCTCAGCTACCAGGGTCTGGTCGCCCTGGGGCTGCCGGAGGCCTCACTCGCCTCCTTCCCGGCCAACTTCCGTGCCGGGATGGCCGCCCGCGCCGAGCGGCTGCGCGACACCGGCGTGAACGCGCCGGACCGCTGGGAGTTCCCCTTCGGCACTCCGCGCGTGCATGCCGCCGTCACGGTCTACGCCGCGAGCGAGGACGACTGGCGAGCCGAAGTCGCCGCGTACGAGAAGGAATTGGGCGAAGTCCCGGGCGTCCGGCTCCTGTCGCACCAGGACTTCGCGGCCGACGGGTTCAACGTCTTCGGCTACCGGGACGGCTTCAGCCAGCCGGTGGTCGAGGGCAGTGGCGCCGAACCCCTGCCCGGCGACGGACGGCCCATCAAGGCCGGTGAGTTCGTCCTCGGCTACCCCAGCGAGACCGGTGTGCCGCTGCCCGTGCCGGCTCCGGATGTTCTGGGCCGCAACGGCACGTACGTCGTCTTCCGCAAGTACCACTCCCACGTCGCGGCCTTCAACAAGTGGCTGCACGACAACGCCTCCACCGAGGCCGAACGCGAGCTGCTGGCCGCCAAGTTGGTCGGCCGTTGGCGCAGCGGCGCCCCCCTCGCCCTGACTCCGGAGCGCGACACCCCCGCGATCGGCGAGGACCCGAACCGGATCAACGACTTCGACTACTCCGCCGACCCGCGCGGACTGCGCACCCCGCTCGGCTCCCACATCCGCCGGATGAACCCGCGCGACACCAAACTCACCGTCCTCACCGACGTCAACATCCGCCGGATCATCCGGCGCGGCACCTCCTACGGCACCCCGCTGCCCCCGGACCGCCTCAAGGACGACGGCGCACCGCGCGGCCTGGACTTCATCGCCCTCGGCGCCCGCGCCATCGACAACGTCGAGTTCCTCCAGAGCGAATGGGTCGGCTCCGGCAACTTCATGGGCCTGGGCAAGGAGAAGGACCCGATGATCTCGCTCCAGGACAAGGGCGCCTACTTCACCGTGCCGGGGACTCCGCCGCGCCGGGTGCAGAACATCCAGTCCTTCAACACCCTGCTCGGCGGCGAGTACTTCTTCATGCCGAGCCTGTCCGCCATCCGCTGGCTCAGCGGCACCTGACCCCCCACCTCGCGCGGAGACACTCCCCATGACCTCGTACGTCCGCTACAGCCCTGACCTCGAACAGCCCTTTCCGGACGAGGACGAACTCGTCCGCCAGGTCGTCGCGGCCATGGGCAAGGCCAACCAGCAGGTCGCCGACAAACACCGCCACGGCCTGCGCGACGCCCATGCCAAGAGCCACGGCGTCCTCGCAGGCGAGCTGCGCATCCAGCCCGACCTGCCCGCCCACCTCGCCCAGGGCCTCTTCGCCGCACCGGCCACCTACCCGGTGATCGTCCGCTTCTCCTCCGCCCCCGGCGACCTGCGCTCCGACCAGGTACCCGTCCAGCGCGGCCTCGCGATGAAGGTGATCGGCGCCCCCGGGGCCCGCGCTCTCGACGACGGCTTCACCACCCAGGACTTCCTCCTCGTCAACCACCCCACCCTGCCCTTCGGCAACATCGCCGAATACGCCAAGCTCCAGGGTCTGTTGGAGAAACAGCCCAGCCAGAGCGACCAGCAGCTCCAGCTCACCGGCGCGGCCGCCCGCGTGGCAGCCAAGGCCCTCACGCGCGTCGGACGTCCGCTGCCGCCCGCCGTCGAGACCCTGGCCGCCGCCAACGACCACATCCTCGGCGAGACCTTCCACTCCATGGCCGCGCTGCGCTACGGCGACCACGTAGCGAAGATGTCCGCCGCACCCCGCTCGGCGAACGTCCGGGCCCTCACCGGCAGCCACGTCCACAAGAAGGCCGGTGAGTCGGCCCTGCGCGACCTCGTCACCGACTTCTTTGCAGACAACAGCGCCGAGTACGACATCCGCGCCCAGTTGTGCACGGACATCGACCGGATGCCGGTGGAGGACGCCTCGGTCCTGTGGCCCGAGGAACTGTCACCGCACCAGACCGTGGCCGTGCTGCATCTGCCCGCCCAGGACGCCTACAGCGACGCCCGCCGCCGCTACGCCGACGACGTCCTCTCCTTCAGCCCCTGGCACGCCCTGGAGGCCCACCGCCCACTGGGGTCGATCATGCGCTCCCGCCGCGCCGCGTACCCGGCGTCCAGCGACTTCCGGCACCGCTTCAACGGCATCGAGCGACAGGAGCCGTCCGACATCAAGGAGCTGCCCGCCTGACCAGGTTCCGGCCGACCCTGGATGCGTCTCCGCGGGTCGGTCGGAACGTGCGTACCAGAATGAAGAAGTCCCGCGGTCACGTCCCCACCCGTATCGCCCGCGCCGCCGAGGATGGGGGTGGGGTGTGTCCTTTTTGACACTCCTTGACAGGGCGCGACCGGCTGACCGTTTCACTTGCTGGGCCGGGCGGGGGCGAGCGAGGTCAGTCCCATGTCGATGAGGCGTGCTGCGCGTCGGACGTCGGCGCTTACGAGTTCGTGCAACTGCTCGGGGGTCTGGACGCCGTTCAGGTGCCTGCGTAGCGCCTGGAACTGGATGGGCCACAGGGCGAGCAGGGCGGTTGCGGCGATCTGTGGTTCAGGGTCGTCCGGGCTCATCTCATTGCGCTCAGCCAGGACTTCGGCGGCTACGGCGACCTGCTGATCAGCCATGTCGCGCTGATAGGCCCGCAGGGACGGGGTGGATCTGATCAGCATGCCGAAGCGCAGAAGCATGTTCTTTGCCTGGTCCAGGTCATCCTGTTCGGTCAGCCAGGACGTGATGCCCGCCAGCTCGCCGGACAGGATCTTCAGCACGGCCTCGACAGGCGACAGATCCGGATCGGCCAGCGTGGTCCGCAGGGAGCCCAATGTGACCTCGCCCAGGTCCAGGACGAGGGACTCCTTGGTGGGGAAGTAGTTGAACACCGTCTTCTCCGACACCCCGCAGGCTTCGGCGATCTCGGAGACACGCACGGCGTCAAAGCCCCGTTCCATGAACATCTCGGTGGCCGTGTCCGACAGCTGCCGCCGCAACAGCCGCTTCTTGCGCTCTCGTAGTCCCTCAGCGGCGGGTTCCGCGTCGCGACGGCGCAAGGCCGTCCAGTCCACAGTGCGCATGCTCATTCGTGCAGCGTAGTCCAGCCTTCATAAAAGTTCTGTCGCTATAAACTTTTATTGACTGTAAGTATATGCTGCGCTTGACGCCCATGCCCGAGGAGCCCGCCATGAGCACCATCCACATCGTCCGCGACTACCCTCACCCGCCGCAGAAGGTCTGGCGCGCCGTGACCGATCCAGAGCTGATCCCGCTCTGGACGGCCACCGGCGCCGGTGCACGCCCGGAGGGCTTCGCGGCCACGCCCGGCACCACGTTCAAGTTCATCGCGAAGCCGAAGCCGGGGTGGAGCGGCGTGGTGCTGTGCGAGGTGCTGGAGGCGCGTGAACCCTCACTGCTGCGCTACTCCTGGCAGGACGAGGGCGGCGGCGAGGTGACGGAGGTCGCCTACCGACTCGCACCGCACGGCGGCGGGACCCGTTTCACCTACCACCACACCGGCTTCACCGGCACCGGAGGATTCTTCATGGCCAAAATCCTCGGCACCGTCCGCACCAAGATGCTCACCAAGGGCCTGCCCGCCGTGCTGGGCGACCTCGGTGACGACGGCACCCTGCACCCGGGCAGCACCTTGCGCCCCAGGCGGGACTAGCAGGGCTGTGAGAGGGCGAGCGTGAACATCGCGGTGGTGCGCGTCGATGCGTAGTGCATCACGGACGGCGCGACGTGTTCGGTGTGTGGAGCCTGGTCGAACCAGGTCCCCGGTTCCTAGCTGCGGTTTCCTGCTGATGTGCCGAGCGCCGGGCGAGGCGTTGTTCTGCCTCTGAGCAGTGGGGCATGCCCTGCGGGCCGGGCCGGCGCCAGCCTGGCATCCGTCCTGGGGATGTCCATCAGCCGCCGTACCGTCCGTCGCCTGGTCGACACGCTTCCCGAGCCGGACGTGCCCGTGCCGCGGGTGGCCGGCGTCGACGAGTACCCACCCGCAAGGCCCGACACTACGGCACGTTTCTCGTCGACATCGAGAAGCGGCGCCCCGTCGACCGGCTGTCCGACCGGGAGGCACCGACTCTGGCCGTATGGCCGGCACAGCGGCCCGGTGTCGAAGTCGTCTGCCGCGGTCGCGCCCCGCTCTTCGCCGAAGGCGCCGCCGCCGGGGTGCCGCAGGCCGTCCAGGGCGCGGACCGGTGGCATCCTCGGCACAACCTGAGCGAGGCCGCCGAGCGAACCGTCACACAACACCGCCGCTGCCTGTGCGTCCTGATCCCCGAGGCACCTGAGCCCGAGCCTGAACAGGCCCCGGCGGAAGAGGCGGCCGGCTCGCCCTGACATGACCAGCCGCGCCGTCAAGCGGTACGCCGACGCTACCAAGCCCGAAGACCTCTTTACGGGTCAGTGGCAGACGCGGCCGTCCGTCCTGGACGAGTACAAGACATACCTCGACGACCGCTGGAGCGAGGGGTGCACCAACGCCTGGAACCTCTGGGAGGAAATCGTCCCGCTCGGCTACAAGGGCAGCTACCAGCGCGTTCTCGCCTACCTGCACCAGAAGCGCACCTCACCGGGCCCCTGACCGCACGGCCGCCCTCCCCCGGGGCCGTCGCTGGGCGGATCCTCCGTCGCCCGGAAACCCTCACCGAGCCCGACCAGTTCCACCTCAAGACCGTCCGGGCCCATTGCCCCGAACTGGACGACCTCACCCGCCATGCCCGCTCCTTCGCGACCATGCTCACCGAGCGCAAGGGCGAGCGCCTGCCGGACTGGCTCGACGCCGTCCGGCATGACGACCTACCCAGCCTCCACACCCTCGCAGCAGGCATAGACGGCGACCGCGACGCCCCCATCGCCGGCCTTACCCTGCCCTGGAACTCGGACCCCGTCGAAGGCCATGTCAACCGGATCAAGATGCTCAAGCGCCAGATGGTCGGCCGCGCGGGCTTCGCCCTCCTGCGAAAACGAGTCCTGCTCGCGCTATGACGCGGGTTGTCTGCTCAGATGCCGAGCAGCACAAGTCTGGCTGGAACACCGGAGGTGATCAACGCCCTCAAAGGAGTCGCAAGGTCGCGGGGGGAAAACAGGTCCGGACCGTCATAACTGGCGACTTCCCGTGGGTGCCACCAGTCCAGCCCGGTGATGTTCTCCGAGGCGAGCTCGTCGTCGGACAGCGCCCCGCGCGGGTTGAAACCCGCAGTGCGCACGAGGAAGTAGTCATTGACGACGCCGTCGTAGCCAGCTGCGTGCCCAGGCGCCACCACTTCCTGGTGCCACACGTGCGGGGGATCAGTCCTGACAGCGAGGCCCACCTTTTCCCGCAGTTCGCGACGCAATGCGGCAAGTGGTGTCTCATCCTGTTCGATTCCTCCGCCCGGAGCCGCCCACACCACCGTTCCTGCGGGCTCTGGAATCGCGAACCGACAGAGAAGGATGCGGTCGTCCTCGTCGAGGATGATCGCGCGTACTGAGTGACGCAGGTTCACGGATGGCATCCAGACACGCTAACCACCTTGGTAATGGCGAGGTGATGGAACAGGTGGGCCGAACCCAGTAGCTCTCCACAGAAGCCCACCGACTTGCCGAAGAGCTCCGGTCCTGAGCATGCCCAGCCCGGTGCTGGGACAGGCAGGTCCGGAGTGCGGCTCAGTTCGCACGCTGAGAGGTTGAGGCGAGGACACAGTCGGACGGCCACGGTGGGGCTGGCGTAGGCGGGCCCCACCGGCAGATGATCGGCCGGACCCGCCTCGACGCTCCGCACATCCGGCCCGGGCTCGTGCAGCCACCCCGACCCGGCTCCTGAGAACCCTCTCACGGCACCGACGGTCGGTCCGGGACTGTCCGTCAGGAGGAGTCGATCGGCGTTCTCGACGGTGCTGCGCCGGCGGAGTGGGCCGTTGAGAGTGACGATTCCGGCACTGACATGGACGGTCACCTTGGCGGCTCCAACGTGGGCGCCGACTGCGAGTACAGCATCCAGGTGATCTCGTTGGGCGGTAAGGGCCAGTACGCCTACGTCGTCAACGACACCGGCGCACCAACTTCCGGCACCGACACCATCCCGTCCAAGATCACCCAGTTCCCCGTGACGGACAGCGGGTGAGCTGGTGCTGGCCGTCCTCGTCACCGCCGCGAACGTGCCCAGCACCACCGGCGGCACGCTCCTGCTCGACGACCTGGCCAGGCGGTGCGCGACCCCAGGATCAGTCAATGCACGTCAGTGCGAGGACCGGCAGGTGTTGCGGTGGGCGATGTCGAGGACGAAGCGCTCGGGGTGGTGCAGGTGCTTTGTTGTGTAGGAGGGCTTGCTGTTGAACGCGGCACCGAAGCTGACGACGCCCTCGAAGTCGCCGGTCAGTGCGAAGCCCTTGAGTTTCGGGAGATTCAGTTTGATCAGGCGTGGGCCTTTGTAGACGTTCCTTCCCGCGTTGTTGTGGGCTGCGGCTGGGGAGAGCTTGATCTCCAGGAAGTGTTTCCCGGCCAGCGGGACCTTCTTCCCCGAGCTGTCGTAGCGGAGCTCCTTGACGCGCGTGACGGTGGTCGGCGGCAGTTTGCCCTTCACGTCGATGACGACCCGGTCGAAGGAGCAGTGACCGGCGATCCTGGCGTTGACCACGAGACTCGTGGACGGTGCCGGGGACGTGGCGGCCGCGGAGGCCGACGCTGCGGTGCCGACCGGCAGGAGTGCGCTCGCGGTGATGGCCATGAGGCGATGGCGGTTGTGCATGACGCCCCCTATGAGACGTCGGGGACTGGTGGTCACAGTATGAGACATATGTGAGGGTCATACGGTTGCATGCTTTGGCGAATGTGTCTCATGTACTGAAATGTGATCGCCCACCGCGGGCGCCGACCGCGTCGTCGCACCACCTTGTTCACACGAACAACCCCGAACAGCGCCATGCCGGGCTCACGCGAGCTCGCGTCACCGAGCGGGAGGGTGAGTGACACACAGCCGAGCCCTCACGCTAGGGTCAGCGGCGAAAACAGGCCAAGGGTAGACGCGGCGGCGACATGCGGGGTTACGGCGATGTCCGTTGCACCACCGGCGATGCGTGAAGAACTCACGTGGAGGTGCAACTGACGGCGGCCGAAAGTCGTCCTCTGCGAAGAACCGCGAGGCACAACTGCAACTGGGACAACAGGGGGGACACATCATGAACGTGACGCCGAGGAAGAGCCGGCGCAGACCGGGCGTTGCGCGAGCGGCCGTACTGGGAGCCTGCGTGGCGGGGGCATTGATCCTCACCGGATGCAGCGGCAAGGGCAACGGCGGCGGTGACACGACGGGTTCGGGCGCCGGCGTGAGCCCGACGAAGGCGGGGGGTACCGGCGGCGAGGCGACGGGCACCGGTGCGGTGGACGAGAAGCCGAGCGCCACGGCGTCCGCCGGTTCGGGCTCGGGCAGCGTCGGCAAGACCCCCGGAGCGGTTCCGATCGCGTCCAAGGCCCCCGTTCCCGTGGCGTCGAGTGCTGTTGTCGCCGACGACGGCTGTGACCACAAGATGCCGATCTCCCCTGACGAGGTCGCGGTCTACCGGTACACCCCCGAAGGGGGATTCCTCAGCCTGATCGTCAAGCACGGCA
Organism: Streptomyces sp. NPDC057253; assembly: GCF_042669125.1. Classification (NCBI taxonomy): domain Bacteria; kingdom Bacillati; phylum Actinomycetota; class Actinomycetes; order Kitasatosporales; family Streptomycetaceae; genus Streptomyces; species Streptomyces sp. NPDC057253. The sequence goes on from NZ_JBHUXV010000157.1 coordinate 18,424, forward strand.
ACTGGGGTTGCGGAACGCCCGACTCCGACGGCGCGCCCTTCGAGACGGTCGGCAAGGAGACGTTCATCCCGATGGACCAGGCCGCGTACGTCACGGTGACCAATCCCATCGTGGAGAGCACCGAGAACCAGCCTATCGGCGTGCAGGAGTTCCTCGACTGGCTGGAGGCGCACCCGAACTCGGGGCTCGTCTTCACCTACCACCTGGGTGCCGACGGGGCCATCGACCGCCTCGATGAGGTCTTCACTCCCTGACCGCGCCGTGCGGGCGTGCTCCGCGATGCGCGCCCGCCTCCGGTACAGGTACGGGCACGACGGCGCTGTCGCCGTCGCGCGGTCGGGAGAGACCGTGCGACGG
>NZ_JBHUXV010000158.1:0-18594 GCF_042669125.1 Streptomyces sp. NPDC057253
CCGTGCGGGCGCCGGGGGCCGGTCAAGGGCGGAAGGGCGGCGGGGTCAGCCGCTGTAGGGCTCGGCCTTGAGGATGGTGACGGAGGCCTTCTTGCCGTTCGGCAGCTCGTACTCCGCGTCCTCACCGACCTTGTGGCCGATCACGCCGGAGCCGAGCGGGGACTGCGGCGAGTAGGTCTCGACGTCCGCGCTCGCGTACTCGCGGGAGGCGAGCAGGAAGGTCATGGTGTCGTCCTCGTCGCCGTCGAAGGCGATGGTCACGACCATGCCGGGAGCCACGGTTCCGTCCGCGGACGCCGGAGCCTCGCCGACCTTGGCCTTCTCCAGGAGCTGGGTCAGCTGGCGGATGCGGAGCTCCTGCTTGCCCTGCTCTTCCTTGGCCGCGTGGTACCCGCCGTTCTCGCGCAGGTCGCCCTCCTCGCGCGCGGCCGCGATCTTCGCGGTGACTTCCTCGCGCGCGGGACCAGACAGGTACGCCAGCTCTTCCTTGAGCTTGGTGTACGCCTCCTGCGTAAGCCAGGTGACGTCTTCGCTGGTCTGGGTCACAGGTGCTCCTCGTAGGTACTGGGAATACAAAGCATCGCCCTACCCAGAAGAATGTTCCTTCACGGAAGGGCGAAACCACGAGCCTAACAATTCACGGGCCAAAGGGGGAGGACATAAGCCATCAGAAATACGTCGACGCAGGTCAGGGTCGAGTATCGGGGGTGACGTCAGTCGGCGTGACAGCCCAGCAGCTCGGCCGTGGTGCCCGGGGCCGTCGTACGGAGTGTGACGAGCTTGTCGATGCGGGTGGCGTCGCCGTCGAAGCGGAAGTCCGCCCGGCCCACCTCGGCGCCGTCCGCCGACTGGGAGCGGACCGTGCAGTAGCCGGAGGCGCCGGAGTCCTTGCGGACCTCCAGATGCACCTCGACCGCGGACGGCTTCGCGTCGAAGGCGATCACCTCGCCGCTGATCTTGTTCTGGCCCACGTAGTGATAGGCGAAGTAACCGATCAGCACGAGCAGGAGGGTGCCGAGCACGGCGCCCGCGATCCTGAGCTTGTGGTCGGCGCGCTCGTCCGAGGAACGGCCGTAGCGGCCCTCGGGCAGCTGAGTGCTCGCCGTGCTCATGATCGTCTCCTGGTAAACCAAGACCGTGGAATGAAACGCCCCCCGATTCGGTCACTATAGAAGCCGCCGTTCGCGCCCGAAGACACCGGGGGCGCCGACCTACGAGGATTGAGTCTTGACTGACCAGCTGCGACTGATGGCCGTGCACGCCCACCCCGACGACGAGTCGAGCAAGGGCGCGGCCACCATGGCGAAGTACGTGTCCGAGGGGGTGGACGTGCTGGTCGTGACCTGCACGGGCGGGGAGCGCGGCTCCATCCTCAATCCGAAGCTCCAGGGCGACAAGTACATCGAGGAGCACATCCACGAGGTACGCAAGAAGGAGATGGACGAGGCCCGCGAGATCCTCGGCGTCAAGCAGGAGTGGCTCGGCTTCGTCGATTCCGGCCTGCCGGAGGGCGACCCGCTGCCGCCGCTGCCCGAGGGCTGCTTCGCCCTGGAGGACGTCGACCGGGCGGCCGGCGAGCTGGTCAGGCAGATCCGTTCCTTCCGTCCCCAGGTGATCACCACCTACGACGAGAACGGCGGCTACCCGCACCCCGACCACATCATGACCCACAAGATCTCGATGGTGGCGTTCGAGGGCGCGGCGGACACCGAGAAGTACCCGGAGGCCGAGTACGGCCCGGCCTACCAGCCGCAGAAGCTGTACTACAACCAGGGCTTCAACCGGCCCCGCACCGAGGCCCTGCACAACGCGCTGATCGCGCGCGGGCTGGAGTCGCCGTACGCGGACTGGCTCAAGCGGTGGGAGGACTCGCCGATGCGGGACCGCACCCTGACCACGCACGTCCCGTGCGCCGAGTTCTTCGAGATCCGCGACAAGGCCCTGATCGCGCACGCCACCCAGATCGACCCCGACGGTGGCTGGTTCAAGGTCCCGCTGGAGATCCAGAAGGAGGTCTGGCCGACGGAGGAGTACGAGCTCGCCAAGTCCCTCGTCGATACCTCCCTCCCCGAGGACGACCTCTTTGCGGGCATCCGCGACAATGCCTGACATGAGCGCAAGCGCAAGCCTGGCAATGACCCACGTCGTGACCTTCGCCAAGGAGGTCGACGAGGACAAGGTCACCCCCGGCGTCCTCGGCTTCATCGTCTTCGCGGCGATGGCCCTGGCGGTGTGGGCCCTGATGAAGTCCATGAGCAAGCACATGAACAAGGTCGACTTCAAGGAGTCCCCGGACGACGGCGCCTCCGACACCGGAGCCTCCGCCAAGGAGACGGCCACCCAGGGCACGGCCGGCCGCAGCACCGAGGGCCCGTCCGGCGAGGCCTCACCGGGCAAGGGCTGACCGGCACGACCGCGGCGGGAGGGGCACGTAGGGCGCCCTCTCCCGCCGACGGCTGCGCGACCCTCGCAGGCAGCAGGCAGCAGGCAGCAGGCAGCAGGCAGCAGGCAGCAGGCAGCAGGCAGCAGGCAGCAGGCAGCAGGCAGCAGGCAGCAGGCAGCAGGCAGCGGACGGCCGCAGCTGCGCGCAGAGGGCCCCGGGGGTACCCCCCCGCCACGGCCGCGCCAGGATTCCCCGGGCCGCGCCCCCGCCGCGGGCCCGCCCCGCGACGACCGAGCCCGACCACGGCACGCCGTAACCGCGCCCCGAGCGCGCCTGCACCCCGGCCTCGCCGCATCCCTCACCCCGCCGTCCCGCGCCCATCACCAAACGCGGCGTAAAACGTGCGGCCGCGCCACGCGCCAGACGCCTCGCGGAGCGCGCCGGCCCCGCCACGACCGCACCCCGCCTGCCCACCTCGCCCGCCCCCCGGCTGACGTCCCCGGCTCGCCCACCCCCGCCGCACCGGCCCCCCGGTCAGATCTCAGCCGGCCTCACGAGGACGGTGCCGTTGCCGCGACCCCCATCACCTCCCGCGCATGCCGATTCGGGACCATGCCCAGGCGCCAGGCCTGCCAGCCTGCCTCCAGGTTCACTCCGCGTTCCAGGAGGAGGGTGTAGGCCTCGACGTACTCGTCCAGCTTGGCGTCGCGGTGGGCGTGGCCGTGGCGGGCGAGGTCGGCGAGTTCCTCCGCTGCCACCGCCGAGCCCACCTCCACCCCGCCCGGCGCCGCATACGGCAGCAGCGTGCAGCGCAGGAAGCGGGACCAGTCCTCGCCGCGGCGGTCGCCGTAGGAGGTGAACAGGGCCGTCGCCTCCTCGCAGAGGGTGAGGGCCTGGGGCGTACGGCCGTTGCCCGCGTCGACCACCGCGAGTTCCAGGCAGGTCCAGGCCTCACCGTGGGCGACGCCGATGCGCTGGAAATCGGCGCGGGCGTCGACCAGCAGCTGGCGGGCGAAGCCGGAGTTGCGCAGGGACCCGGTCTGCGCGGCGCGCTGGTCGCGGGTGGCGCGGGCCGAGTGGTGCCGGGCGCAGGCCAGGCCGTAGACGTCCCGCATGCGGGAGAACATCGTGCGGGAGCGCTCCAGCTCACGGACCGCGAGGTCCAGGTTGCCCGTCTCCTCCAGCGCCTGCCCCAGGTAGTACACCGTCCACGCCTCGCCCCGCGCGTCCTCGTTGTCGCGGTGGCGGGAGGCCGCCTGGCGCAGACCGTCCACCGCCGCCGACGGGTCCCCGGCCACCAGCCGGGCCCGGGCCAGCTGGGTCAGCGCCCACGCCTCGCCACGGGCGTCACGGGTACGGCCGTACAGATCGAGCGCCGTCCGCAGTTCCGACTCCGCGCGCGGTATGTCGCCCATGCGCAGGCTCAGTTGGCCGAGCTGGAAGTGGGCCCAGGCCTCGCCGTGGACGGACTCGCCGGCGCGGTGCAGGACCAGGGAGCGGGTGAGCAGGTCCAGGGAGTCCGCCACCCGGCCGCGGTCGCGCTCGACGGCCGCCAGAGCGTGCATCGTCCAGGCCCGGTCGGTGGCCAGCTCGGGGACGGACTGGAGCCGCAGCGCCTCCTCCAGCCTCGCCGCCGCCTCCGTCAACTGGCCCTGGTGGTGCAGCGTGATGCCCAGCGAGCACAGGGCGCGCGCGGCGCCCGCGTCGTGATGGGCCTCCATGTAGAGGTCGACCACCGAGGTCAGCGTGGTGCGCGCCTTGTCCAGTTCGCCCAGCTGACGGGCGGCGATACCGGTGCGCCACTGCACCGAACGGACCAGCAGCCCCTGGTCCACCGCCTGCGCCAACTCACTGATCTCGCCCAGCCGGTAGAGGTCGCCGCGCAGCAGGCAGTAGTCGCACAGCGCGCCCAGGAGGTTCAGGACCGCCCCCTGGTTCACGCCCTCCGCGTGCCGCAGTGCCGCCGTGATGAAGCTCGACTCGTCGTCCAGCCAGCGCAGCGCCTCGTCCAGGGAGGTGAAGCCGTGCGGGCTGAAACGGTCCGACCGGGTCGACATGTTGCCGTCCACCAGCCGCAGCACGGAGTCGGCGAGATCGGCGTAGTTGACGATCAGACGCTCCTGCGCGGCCGTGCGCTCGGCCGGCTCCTCCTCGTCCAGGAGCCTGGCCTGGGCGAACGCGCGCACCACGTCGTGGACGCGGTAACGGCTGCCGCGGACGTTGTCGATCAGGCCCGCACGGGTGAGCGCGACCAGGTGCCGGGTCGCCTCCGTCTCATCGGTGGCCAGCAGCGCGGCCGCCGCGGCGGCACCGAGCGAGGCCCGGCCCGCGAGCGCGAGCCGGCGCAGCAGCCGGCGGGCCGGCTCCGACTGGTCGGTGTAACGCAGCCACAGGACACGCTCGATGGGCTCCACCGGGCCGTACGCGCTGAGATCCGTGGCCAGTTGGCGGGGCGAGCGCGGACCGAGGGACGAGCCCGCGATGCGCAGCGCCAGCGGCAGACCGCCGCACAACTCCCTGATGAGCTCCGCCGATTGGGCGTCGTACGGGCCGGGCGCGGACTGGGCCGCCGCGTCCAGGAGCTCCTCGGCGCCCGCCGCGTCCAGGGCCTCCACCGGCAGTTGGTGCACCTGCGCGGCGAGCTCCCCCGGCAGGTCGAGCGGACCGCGCGCGGTGACCAGGACCAGGCTGTCGGAACGCTCCGGGACCAGGACCCGGACCTGCTCGGGGTCCGAGGCGTCGTCCAGCACGATCGTCACCGGCAGCCCGGCCAGATGCTGGTGGTACAGCTCGCTCAGCCGCTTGACCTGCTGGTCCGGCGAGGAACGCTCACGGAACAGCAGCTGCTCGCGCGGGGCGCCGAGCCGGTTCAGCAGATGCAGCAGCGCGTCCCGGGTGGACAGCGGGGGCTCCTCCGGGCTGTCGCCGCGCAGGTCCACGACGCACGCGCCGCGGAAGTAGTCCTTGAGGTCGTGCGCCGCGCGGACCGCGAGTGCCGTACGGCCGCTGCCGGGCGGTCCGTGCAGCACGACCACCGTCGGCCGGGTCTCGGTGGTGGCGCGCGAGGCCTGCACCCACTGCCGGATGCGGCCCATCTCCGCCCGCCGGTCGGCGAACTTGCCGACGCGTTCCGGGAGTTGGCCGAACGACTGCTCCAGCACACTCCGCCCGCGGGCCGCCGCGCTCTTGTCGGTGCCGCGCAGCCGCGGACCGCCCGCCTTCTTCGGGCCGGTGGACGCGCTCAGCACCCGCTGCTGGTCGAGGAAGGGCCGGATGCCCCGCACCTCCAGGGCGGTCAGCCACTGGAGCCGCAACTGCTCCGGACCGCCGGGCTGGCCGAACGCGCCCGCCCGGTGGTGCGCGGCCGGCAGATGCGAGCCGGCCACCTTCACCACGGTCGCCGCCGCGCCCGCGACCCCCACGACCAGGCCCGCGCCGAGCGCGGTGCCCGTGCCGGTGCCGAGCGCGAGGTCGGCGACGGCCGCCGCGACCGCGGCAACCGCCGCCACCAGCAGGGGAGTTCCGGCCGCCTCCTTCGCGTACCGCTGCCCGAAGCTGACCTGACCGGCCTGCGCCTCGTCCAGCGCGCGCGTGTACGCCTCGTACTCCTCCGCGGCCGACTGCGCCATCGCGTCCAGCGATCCGCGGGCCCGCGACAGCAGTACGACCCCGTCGACCCGCCCGCCCGAACGCCGCACCTCCTCCTCCACGGCCCGCACCAACAGCCGTTCGGCTTCCGCCCGATGGGCGTCCCGCATGTCACTTCCCCCTCCGGCGGCAACGGCTTCGCCTATGAGTGTCCTTCGGGGCGGGCGTAAGCGCGAGGGGGCGGCGATCATCCGATGTGACCTCAGGACCGCTCGCTCGTTTTCACGGATGTGGGGCAGGTGATCGAATGCGGGGGTGTCGTGAAGCGTCGTGAAGCGGAAGACTCTGGCGGGCTGGTTCCGGTCGTGTCCTACGCGCGTACATCGCAGGACGACCGGCAGCGTGACGGACACGGCGTGCGCTATCAGCTGCGGATCAACGAACGAACCGCGCGGGAACACGGCTGCGTCGTGGTTGCCTCGTACAGCGACAATGGCCGCAGCGCATCCAGGCAGGGCGTGGTGAGACCCGGGTTCGAGCGGATGATCGTGGACCTGGTGCGCGGGCGCACCGACAGCGGCCGGCTCATCGCGGGGGTCGTCTGTGTGGCGGACGACCGGCTGTATCGCCGGGTCGAGGACATGGCTCGGTTTCTGGCAGCCCTGACCGGTGCGCCGGGCCGGATCCATCTTGACCAGGAAGGCGTCCGAGACCCGTACTCGCGGGAGGGTGTGATGCAAGCGGTGCGGTCGTTGGACGCGGCCGTCACCGAGACCCGGGTCAGGAGCCGACGCTTGACGAACTGGCACTGGGCGCGTGCTGTCGAGGGCGTGCCCCACAGCGGGCCGCGGCCCTTCGGATGGCTGGAGGACAGGATCGGTCTTCACCCCGAGGAGGCGGAACTCGTCGCTCGGGCGGTGGGCGAGCGGATCTCCGGGAAAGCGGTTCGGGCCATCGCACGCGACTGGTGCGAGCTCGGGATCACCGGCACCCGGGGCGGCAGACCCAACGGCCAGACCGTCACGCAGATCATGACGGCGCCCAGGGTGTGCGGATACCGGGCGAACCGCGGCGAACTTCTCCTTGATCCCGCCACCGGGATGCCGGTGCTCGGCCAGTGGGAGCCCATCGTGACGCCCGAGGACTGGCGGGCGGTGTGCTCGACGTTCTCACCCGGCAGTCTGTTCATGCATCGAGGCAGCGGTGCCCCCAGACGCACCGCCAGTCCGCGGCCGGTGCCCCGCCATCTCGGCACGGGCTTTCTCCGGTGCGGGGCGGAGGGGCCCGACGGCGAGGTGTGCCGCGGTTCCCTGTGCGCCCAGAAGGGGCGGAGCAAGCAGAGCCCCTACGTGTACTCCTGCCGCGACTGCAGACGGTGCAGCATCAGCGGGCCCCTGGCCGACACGGCCCTCGAACGCCTGCTCTTCGACGAGGGGCGAAGCGGCCGGCTCCCCAAGGACACGCGGCAGCGGTGGCAGACGGACATGGCCCTCGAGGAGAAGCGGAAGATCGTGGCATCCGCCCTCGCCCACTGTCTCGTGCGCCCCGGTGCGAAGACCGATCACACCTGGGACTTCTCACGGGTCGAGCCGGTCTGGCGTTGAGAGGATCGAGCGGCGCGGAAGGCGGGACAGGCCGAGCGGCAGGCCATGTGTCACCTGTCGGTGCCGGTCGGGCACGATGGGGACATGCCGAACCGACTGGCCCACGAGACGTCCCCCTACCTCCTCCAGCACGCCGACAACCCGGTCGACTGGTGGCCCTGGTCGGCCGAGGCCTTCGAGGAGGCGCGCGAGCGGGGTGTACCGGTGCTGCTCAGCGTCGGTTATTCGAGTTGCCACTGGTGCCATGTCCTCGCCCGGGAGAGCTTCGAGGACGATGTGGTCGCAGCCTTCATGAACGAGCACTTCGTCAACATCAAGGTCGACCGTGAGGAGCGTCCCGATGTGGACGCCGTCTACATGGAGGCCGTGCAGGCTGCCACCGGGCAGGGTGGGTGGCCCATGACCGTGTTTCTCACACCTGAGGCCGAGCCGTTCTACTTCGGGACGTACTTTCCGCCCGCTCCCCGGCAGGGCATGCCCTCCTTCCGGCAGGTGCTGGAGGGGGTGCGGGCCGCCTGGAGCGACCGGCGGGACGAGGTCGCCGAGGTGGCCGGGAAGATCGTGCGGGATCTCGCCGGGCGGGAGATCTCCTACGGCGACTCGCAGGCACCCGGTGAGGAGCAGCTCGCCGCGGCCCTGCTCGGGCTGACGCGGGAGTACGACCCGCAGCGCGGCGGATTCGGCGGGGCGCCGAAGTTCCCGCCGTCCATGGTCGTGGAGTTCCTGCTGCGGCACCACGCCCGCACCGGCGCCGAGGGCGCCCTCCAGATGGCCCAGGACACCTGTGAGCGCATGGCCCGCGGTGGCATCCACGACCAGCTCGGCGGCGGTTTCGCACGGTACTCGGTCGATCGGGAGTGGACGATTCCGCATTTTGAGAAGATGCTCTACGATAATGCCCTTTTGTGCCGCGTCTACGCCCACCTCTGGCGCGCCACCGGGTCCGAGCTCGCCCGGCAGGTCGCGCTCGACACCGCCGACTTCATGGTGCGGGAACTGCGCACCGAGCAGGGCGGGTTCGCCTCCGCGCTGGATGCCGACAGTGACGACGGGAGCGGCCGGCACGTCGAGGGCGCGTACTACGTATGGACGCCGGAGCAGTTGCGGGAGGTGCTCGGGGAGGAGGACGCCGAGCTGGCCGCGCGGTACTTCGGGGTCACCGAGGAGGGCACCTTCGAGCACGGGCAGTCCGTGCTGCAACTCCCGCAGCAGGACACCGTGTTCGACGCCGGGAGGATCGAGTCGATCCGGCGGCGGCTGCTCGACGCGCGTGCGCTGCGGCCCGCCCCCGGCCGGGACGACAAGGTCGTCGCCGCGTGGAACGGTCTCGCCATCGCCGCGCTCGCCGAGACCGGCGCCTACTTCGACCGTCCCGACCTGGTCGACGCCGCGCTCGGGGCGGCCGATCTTCTCGTACGGCTGCATCTGGACGAGCAGGCCCGTCTCTCCCGTACCAGCAAGGACGGCCAAGTCGGTGCCAACGCCGGGGTGTTGGAGGACTACGCCGATGTCGCCGAGGGGTTCCTCGCGCTCGCCTCGGTGACCGGGGAGGGGGTCTGGCTCGACTTCGCCGGGTTCCTGCTCGACCATGTGCTGAGCCGGTTCACGGGGGAGGGCGGGGCGCTCTTCGACACCGCCGCCGACGCCGAGCGGCTGATCCGGCGGCCGCAGGATCCGACCGACAACGCGGTGCCCTCCGGGTGGACGGCCGCCGCCGGGGCGCTGTTGTCCTACGCCGCGCAGACCGGGGCCGAGCCCCATCGGGCCGCCGCGGAGCAGGCCCTCGGGGTGGTCAAGGCGCTCGGGCCCCGGGTGCCGCGGTTCATCGGGTGGGGGCTGGCGGTGGCGGAGGCGTTCCTCGACGGGCCGAGGGAGGTCGCGGTCGTGGGGCCGTCGCCGACCGACCGCGCGACAAGGGACCTGCACCGTACGGCACTTCTGGGCAACGCGCCGGGTGCGGTGGTCGCCGTGGGGACTCCGGACAGTGGTGAACTCCCGCTGCTCGCCGACCGGATCCTCGTCGCCGGCGAAGCCACCGCGTACGTCTGCCGGCACTTCACGTGTGACGCGCCCACGACGGACGCGGAGGCGTTGCGGGTGGCGCTGGGCGGCCGGGCGCTGGACGGTTAGGCGCTGGGCGGTCGGGGCCTGTCGGTCAGGGCCTCAGGGCCTGTCGCGCGGGCCCTCCGCCGAGCGACGCCCGGCAGGCACTCTCGCCGCGCCGAACACCACGCCGAACACCACGCCGAACGCCGGCCCAAACGGCACGCCGAACCCCGCGCGGCCGCCCTCCGGCGACGAGGCCCCTTCGCCGCAGGCCCTAAGCGTCCGCCCCGCCGTGGAACTCGGCCAAGGCGTGCTCCACGATCGTCTCCAGCTGTTCGTGGTGGGCGCCCTTCCAGTACGCCCTGCCGCACTCCTCGCACTGGGCGAAGACGTCGTACGAGCGGTGGGTGCCGCTCTCCAGCCGGTCCGCCACCTCCTCCCTGGTGGCCGCGCGCAGCAGGCCGTTGCAGGCGGTGCAGCGGGTCCAGGGGCGCAGGTCGGGGCGGAAGCGGTCCAGGACGTCGTGGAGCTGGTCTTCGGGGCGGGTGCTGTAGACGTAGGCGCCGGCCCACAGCTCCCTGCGGTGCAGGAGGCCCCGGTCGCGGCTGAGCATGACCCGTTTCTCGGTCGCGGAGCGGGTGGCGAGGGCCGGGTCGCCGATGTCCGTCGACTCGTACGCCGTGTCCACGCCGAGCAGGCGCAGCCGGCGGGCGAGGGTGCCGAGGTGGACGTCGAGGAGGAAGCGCAGGGGTGCGCCGGGGACCTGTTGGGGGCGGGTGACGGGCCTGACCTCCACCGCGTCGCCCGCGGCGGGGACGTACGACTTCGGGACCTCGCGGCCGTTGACCCGCAGGGCGCCGACCTCGGTGAGCGGGACGCCGGACGACTCGACGACGTGGCCGAGGGAGGAGACCCCGTCGGTGGTGAGCGGGGTGGCTCCGCTCCGGCGGCCGTGCGGGACGAAGAGGGCCAGTTCGGGGGCGAATTGGATGTGGATCTCCGGTGCGCTCACCCGGTCAGGATGTCATGCGGGACGGCGCCGGCCTCAGGGTTTTCTCGGGGGCAGGCCGTGCTCGATGACGGTGAGGGCACGCTCGATGAGGTCGGCGAAGTCGTCCTGGAAGTCGTTCTCCGCCCAGTACAGGGAGACCTCCGCGAGGCCGCCGATGAGGGACATCGTGTAGACCCGGACCTCCAGGCTGTCCCCGGGGCGGCCGGTGCGCTCGGCGACGGCCTCGCCGAGCATGCGGCCGGTGACGGACATGCTCTCCAGCATCCGGGCGCGTACCGCGGGGACCTGGAGCATGAGGTGGGAGCGGAGCCGGGTGGCCTCCTGATCCTCGGTGAGCCCGACCTCGACGGCCTTGCGCATGACGTACCGCAGTGACTCCATCCACGGCTCGTCGGCGGGCCGGTCGTGGAGTTCCCGCACCAGGATCGGGTCGTACTCGTCGGTGAGGACGATGTCCTCCTTGGTGGGGAAGTAGCGGAAGACCGTGGAGGGCGACACCTCGGCACGCTCGGCGATCTGCTCGACGGTGGTGGCGTCGTAGCCCTGTTCGCGGATCAGGGCGTAGGTCGCGTCGCGGATCGCCGTGCGTGTCTTGATCTTCTTCCGCTCGCGAAGTCCCAGCTGGGGGCTGTCGGAGAGGGGGAAGGAGCGTGCCGGTGTCATGGGAGTCATTGTCGGGCATCGGCCTCCTCGGCAGCCATGTCCGGGGCGGTGGAGGTCTCGGTGGGACGGGGTGTGGCCGGCAGGAAGGCCGCGGCGAGCAGGGCGGCGACGAGGGCCGCGATCCCGCAGACGAGCAGGACGACGCCCATGCCGTGGACGTACGCGCTGTTCGCCGAGGCCAGCAGGTCGGCCGAGCCGGTCCGCTGGGCGACGAGGTGCGCGGCGACCACCGACTCGCCGGCGGTGTCCGCGGCCCCCGGAGGCAGCCCGGTGACGTCGAGGCGGTCCCGGAAGCCGGCCGCGAGCAGGCTGCCGAGCAGGGCGATGCCGATCGCGCCGCCGACCTGGCGCATGGTCATCAGCAGTCCGGCGCCGCTGCCGGCCCGGTCGCGGGGCAGGGCGCTGAGGCCGCCGTTCATGGCGGGGATGAGGGCGAGGCCGAAGCCGAATCCGGTGAGGGAGAGCCACAGTGCGACGAAGCCGTAGCCGGAGTCGATGGTCGTACGGCTGCCCAGGATCCCGGCGAAGGCCAGGACCACCAGGCCGGCGCTCACGGTGGCGCGGGCGCCGAAGCGGGCGACGACCTTCGGGGCGAGGCGGGAGGCGAGCAGCAGTCCGCCCATCATCGGCAGCAGGCGGACGCCGGTGCCGAGGGCGTCGTGGCCGAGGACGGCCTGGAGGAAGGGCGGGAGCACGAACAGCAGGCCGGAGAGGATGAAGTTCACCAGGGTCGCGGCGACGGTGTTGAGCAGGAAGCCGCGGTGGGTGAGCAGGGTCATGTCGAGCATGGGGCGCTGGACCCGGCGTTCGCGCACCACCAGGGCGGCGATCAGCAGGGCGGACCCGGCGAGCATGCCGAGCACGAGCGGGTCGCCCCAGCCGCGGGTGGGTGCCTCGATGATCGCGTAGACCAGGGCGCCGAGGCCGGTGACGGTGAGCGCGGTGGAGAGGGCGTCGACCCTGGGGGAGGCGGGGTCGCGGGTCTCGGGGAGCAGGAAGACGCAGGCGGCGATGCCGAGGGCGGCCATCGGGACGTTGACCAGGAAGACCGAGCCCCACCAGAAGTGGTTCAGCAGCCAGCCGCCGATGATCGGGCCGAGCGGCAGGCCGAGCGCGGAGGCGGCGGAGACGATGCCGACGGCCTTGGTGCGCTCGTCGGGGGCGAAGAGCGTGGGCAGGACGGAGAGCGCGAGCGGGGTGACGAGGGCGCCGCCGACGCCCATCACCGCGCGGGCGGCGATCACCGCGTTCACGTCGCCTGCCAGGGCGCCGATCAGGGAGCCGGCGAGGAAGATCCCGAGTCCGGTGATCAGCATCCGGCGCCTGCCGAAGCGGTCGCCGAGGAGGCCGGCGGGGAGCATCAGGGCCGCGAAGACGACGACGTACGCGTCCGCCATCCACTGCTGGGCGCCGGTGCCGGCGTCGAGGTCGGCGGCCATGGTCGGCAGCGCCACGTTGAGGATCGTCAGGTCGAAGCCGAGCGTCAGCATGCTCGCGACGAGGGCGGCCAGGGCCCACCAGCGGCGCGGGTCTGGAGGAGCTGGAGTGAGAGTGTCCATGAAATGAGAGTAACTCTCAAAAGCTAGGGAGTGTCAATCGATTTCGGCATGCAAAAAGGGCCACGGCGTCAAGCCGTGGCCCTCGAAAGGCGGGGAGTGAGGTTATGCGTGCTGGTACGCCACCAGTGAGATGCCGACGTAGTGGACGACGAACGCGGCGAGCGTGAACGAGTGGAAGACCTCGTGGAAGCCGAAGTAGCGCGGTGACGGGTTCGGTCGCTTGATGCCGTAGATCACGCCGCCCGCGCTGTAGAGCAGGCCGCCCACGATGACCAGGACGAGGACCGCGATGCCGCCCGTGCGCATGAAGTCCGGCAGGAAGAAGACGGCTGCCCAGCCCATCGCGATGTAGCAGGGGGTGTAGAGCCAGCGCGGGGCTCCGACCCAGAAGACCCGGAAGACGATGCCGGCCAGCGCGGCGCCCCAGATGCCCCAGAGCAGCCACTGACCCTTGGCGCCCGGGAGGAGCAGCATCGTCAGCGGGGTGTAGGTGCCGGCGATGATCAGGAAGATGTTGGCGTGATCCAGTCGGCGCAGGACGCCGTCCATGCGGGGGGTCCAGTTGCCCCGGTGGTACAGCGCGCTGACGCCGAAGAGCAGGCAGGCCGTCAGGGCGAAGATCCCGCAGGCGATGCGGCCTCTGGTGGAGTCGGCGAGGGCGGTGAGGACCAGTCCTGCGATGAGAACGGCCGGAAACATGCCGAGATGCAGCCAGCCGCGCAGCTTGGGCTTGATCGGCTCGGCGAGCTGCTGGGCGTGCTGCTTGATCTGGTGCGGCAGGGAAGGCGCTTCGGCGTCGTGGGCGGGCGGCGTCATGCCCGGCATCGTACCTACGGAACCGTAAGTTACGCATGAGTGCGGGATGAGGAACGGCCGAGAGTGGCCATCATCTCACGGGAGTTGAGCAGTAAAGAAGCGGTCAGCTGAACGCTAAGTGCACGCAAATAAACGCGCTGTGTCCATCGGGAGCGTGGCGATCCTCACTCCGCTCACCTGTGATGCCCTCTGGACAGATGGGCACTCTAGTCGGATGATCAAATGAGTGCGGTCGGCACCGGATGAGCGCCAAGGTCACCACCGAATGGCGCGAGATGCATCCGGGCCGCAGCCCCCACGGGGCCTCCAAACAAAAAATCCCTCATCTAGGAGCAATCGTGGCGCGCGACATCGCGGCTCCCCCCGTCATCCCCACCCAGCACAAGGAACTGATCTCGTGGGTGAACGAGATCGCCGAACTGACCCAGCCGGACAGCGTGGTCTGGTGTGACGGATCCGAAGCGGAGTACGAGCGCCTGTGCGAGGAGCTCGTCGCGAAGGGCACCTTCAAGAAGCTCGACCCGATCAAACGCCCCAACTCGTACTACGCGGCCTCCGACCCGACCGACGTCGCGCGCGTCGAGGACCGCACCTTCATCTGTTCCGAGAAGGAGGAGGACGCGGGCCCGACGAACCACTGGAAGGCTCCCGCCGAGATGCGGGAGATCTTCGCGGGGGAGAAGGGCGTCTTCCGCGGCTCCATGAAGGGCCGGACGATGTACGTCGTCCCGTTCTGCATGGGCCCCCTCGGCTCGGACCTCTCCGCGATCGGTGTCGAGATCACCGACTCCGCCTATGTCGCGGTCTCCATGCGCACCATGACCCGCATGGGACAGCCGGTCCTCGACGAGCTCGGCTCCGACGGGTTCTTCGTCAAGGCCGTCCACACGCTGGGCGCCCCGCTGGCCGAGGGTGAGGCGGACGTCCCCTGGCCGTGCAACTCCACCAAGTACATCTCGCACTTCCCGGAGTCCCGCGAGATCTGGTCCTACGGCTCCGGCTACGGCGGCAACGCCCTGCTCGGCAAGAAGTGCTACGCGCTGCGGATCGCGTCGGTGATGGCCCGGGACGAGGGCTGGCTGGCCGAGCACATGCTGATCCTCAAGCTCACGCCTCCGCAGGGCGAGTCCAAGTACGTGGCGGCGGCCTTCCCCTCGGCCTGCGGCAAGACCAACCTCGCCATGCTGGAGCCCACGATCTCCGGGTGGACCGTCGAGACCATCGGCGACGACATCGCCTGGATGCGGTTCGGTGAGGACGGGCGCCTCTACGCGATCAACCCCGAGGCCGGCTTCTTCGGCGTGGCGCCCGGCACCGGTGAGCACACCAACGCCAACGCGATGAAGACGCTGTGGGGCAACTCCGTCTTCACCAACGTGGCGTTGACGGACGACAACGACATCTGGTGGGAGGGGATGACGGAGGAGACTCCGGCGCACCTCACCGACTGGAAGGGCAACGACTGGACTCCGTCCTCCCAGAGCCCGGCCGCGCACCCCAACGCCCGCTTCACCGTCCCCGCCTCGCAGTGCCCGATCATCGCGCCCGAGTGGGAGGACCCGCGCGGGGTGCCGATCTCGGCGATCCTGTTCGGCGGGCGGCGCGCGTCGGCGGTGCCGCTGGTGACGGAGTCCTTCGACTGGAACCACGGTGTCTTCCTGGGCGCCAACGTGGCCTCCGAGAAGACCGCCGCCGCCGAGGGCAAGGTCGGCGAGCTGCGCCGGGACCCCTTCGCCATGCTGCCGTTCTGCGGCTACAACATGGGCGACTACATGGGGCACTGGGTCGACGTGGCCAAGGACAAGGACCAGTCCAAGCTGCCGAAGATCTACTACGTCAACTGGTTCCGGAAGAACGACGAGGGCAAGTTCGTGTGGCCCGGGTTCGGTGAGAACAGCCGGGTCCTGAAGTGGATCGTGGAGCGGCTGGAGGGCAAGGCGGAGGGTGTCCAGACCCCGATCGGCGTGCTGCCGACGCCTGCGGCGCTCGACACCAAGGGTCTCGAACTGGCCGAGTCCGACCTGGAGTTTCTGCTCACGGTCGACAAGGAGGTGTGGCGGGAGGAGGCGTCGCTGATCCCCGAGCACCTCAACACCTTCGGTGACCACACGCCGAAGGAACTGTGGGACGAGTACCGCGCGCTGGTCGAGCGCCTGGGCTGAGGTCCCCCTCTCATACCCCCGCGGCCGGCCCCGATGGGAGCCCTGACCCGTGATCGTCACGGGCCGGCCGCGGGCGGCGGCACAGTAGTCACGAACCGGCCCCGCACAATGGCGTGCGGGGCGTGCTGCCGCTTCCCTGCGGGGCTGGGCCCGGGTGCGTCGGGGTGGGTCCCGGCCCACGTGCGGGCGTGCGTCGGTCGTATGGGCGGGGCTGTGCCGGTGACTTCGGCGCGAGCCCTGTGCCGCCTGCGGGCGTGCGTCGGTCGTATGGGCGGGGCTGTGCCGGTGACTTCGGCGCGAGCCCTGTGCCGCCTGCGGGCGTGCGTCGGTCGTATGGGCGGGGCTGTGCCGGTGACTTCGGCGCGAGCCCTGTGCCGCCTGCGGGCGTGCGTCGGTCGTATGGGCGCGGCTGTGCCGGTAACTCGGCGCGAGCCCTGTTCCACCTGCGGGACTGCGTCTGTCGTATCGGCGGGGCTGTGTGTGTCGCAGTGACGCGGGTCCCGCCGCACGTTCGGGGCTGTGCCGCAAGCACGGACGCCGGCCCCGTCCAACCTGCTGAGCTGTGCCGGGGACGAGATGTGCCTCAGGTCGAACAGCACCCCCGTCGACCTCGTGCGCCCCCTCCCACTCCCACCCCCTCACCCACCAGGATGGATTCCTGCGTCCGGTGAGGGCAATCGTGGTCGTGGCGGGGCGCCAGGGGCATGCGCGTCTGGAGGCTGGCGGGCATGTTCACAGCTCATCTCAGACCGGTGCGGCGCCGGTCTCTCCTGGTTCGGGGCGGTGCCGTCGCGGCGGCCGTTCTCGCGCTCATCCTGGCCCTTCCCGGCAGTGCCGCCGCCGCCCCGGGTGACCTGGACACCTCCTTCAGCGGTGACGGCAAGGTGCTCACCCGGCTCGCCGACGACGACCAGGCCAACGACGTGGCGGTGCAGTCCGACGGGAAGATCGTCTCCGTCGGCACCTCCGCCGACAACTCCGTGACGGAGGCCCGCTGGGCGCTGACCCGCCACAACCCCGACGGCACCCCCGACACCGGTTTCGGCGACGGCGGCACGGTGACCACCGCCATCAACAACATGAACCCGGGCCTCCAGTGGAGCGAGGCCAACGCCGTGGCGCTCCAGCCCGACGGCAAGATCGTCGTGGCGGGCTATAGCTGGCGCGAGTACGAGGACTGCTGCTGGTTCGTGGTGGCCCGCTACAACACCGACGGCAGCCTGGACAACGGCTTCAGCGGTGACGGCAGGTACTTCGCCGACATCCCCGGCCCCACCGAGGCCCGCGACGTGGCGATCGACTCCTCCGGCCGGATCGTCGCGGCCGGCTACACCGGCGGCGAGATGGCCGTGCTCCGCCTCAACGGCGACGGCACCCCCGACACCACCTTCGGCGGCGACGGCACCGTGACCGCCAACCCCGCAGGACCGAACCTCCAGGAGGGCGGCGACGGGCGGGCCCTGGCGCTCCAGCCCGACGGGAAGATCGTCGTCGGCGGCGAGGTCGGCTCGACCCGCTTCGACTTCGCCCTGATGCGCTTCAACACCGACGGCAGCGTGGACACGAGCTTCGACGGCGACGGCATCGTGCGCACCGACTTCGGCGACTACGAGGCCGTGGAGGCCCTCGCGATCCAGCAGGACGGAAAGATCGTCGCCGCGGGCGGCAACAGCCTGGCCCGCTACAACCCGGGCGGCTCCCTCGACACCGGCTTCGACGGCGACGGCAAGGTCGTCCCGGGCGGCGTCGGGGTCTGGGACCTGGCGCTCCAGCCGGGCGACGGCCGGATCGTCCTCGCCGGAGGCGGCGGCCCGGGCGACTTCGCCGTCCAGCGCTACAACCCCGACGGCGGCCAGGACACCGCCTTCGGCACCGGCGGCACCGCCGGCGCGGACTTCGGCGGCGCCGACAGCGCCCGTGGCGTGGCCCTCCAGCCCGACGGGAAGATCGTCGCCGCGGGCCGGGGCGGACCCGACAGCGGCCTCGCGCTGGCCCGCTTCCTCGGCGGCGGCACCCTCCCGCCGCCCCCGGCCGGTGTGGACCTGTCGGTGACCAAGACGGGACCCGGCACGGTCAGCATCGGCGACCGGGCCACCTACACCGTCACGGTCACCAACAACAGCACCACCACCAACGCCACCGGAGTCTCCCTCACCGACACCTTCACCGGCCCGCCCGGCACGGTGATCTCGGCGACCCCCTCCCAGGGCACCTGCACCACCGCCGTGACCTGCGCCCTCGGCACCCTCGCCGCCGGGGCCAAGGCCACCGTCACCGTCGTCGCCGAACCCCGCGCCACCGGCGTCCTCACCGAGCGCGCCACGGTCACCGGCGGCCAGAGCGACCCGGCCACGGCGAACAACACCGCCGCGGTGACCTCCACGGTCAACAACGCCCGCGGCTGCACCCGCATCGGCACCAGCGGCAACGACAGCATCACCGGCACCTCCGGCAACGACGCGATCTGCGCCCTCAGCGGCGACGACACCGTCAACGCGGGCTCCGGCAACGACACCGTGCACGCCGGCTACGGCAACGACCGCGTGGACGGCGGCCTCGGCAACGACACCCTGGTCGCCGGCCCCGGCAACGACACCCTGACCGGCAACTACGGCACCGACAACCTCAACACCGTCGACAGCGTCTCCGGCAACGACACCGCCAACGGCGGCCCCGACACCGACACCTGTACGACCGACCCGGGCGACGTCCGCGTCAGCTGCCCCTGACCCCGTGCTGCCCGCCCCGGTCCTCCAGATAC
>NZ_JBHUXV010000159.1:0-18530 GCF_042669125.1 Streptomyces sp. NPDC057253
GCCCTGGGGGCCCCCCCCCCCTCTATGGGGGCGGTCCTCCCCGCCCCCCCGTGACGGGGCTGGCCCGCGCCCACCCCCCAGGACTTGGGCGGCCTGGGTCCCACACCCCCTGCCCCCACACCGGGCCGCCGCCTAGCCTGAGCGCATGGACGACAACCACCTGGGAGACTTCCTGCGCACCCGCCGCGCCGGCCTGCGGCCGGAGGACGTCGGCATGGCGAGTTACGGGGCCCGCAGAGTCGCCGGACTGCGCCGCGAGGAGGTCGCCGTCCTGGCCGGAGTGAACGCCGACTACTACACCCGCCTGGAACAAGGCCGCGAGCGCAACCCCTCACCCCAGGTGGTCGACGCGCTCAGCCGTGCGCTGCGCCTCGACGCGGACGCCCGCGCGCACTTGTACCGGCTGGCCGGGGCCACGCCGAACGACCGGCCCTCCGCCCACACCGCCCAACGGGTCAGCCCGGCGCTACGACAGCTGATGGACGGCTACCCCAACACCCCAGCGTTCGTCATGAGCCGGACCTTGGACCTCCTCGCCGCCAACGCCCTTGCCGACGCCCTCTACGCCCCGTTCGAGCCGGCGGACAACTTGGCCCGCATGACCTTCCTCGACCCCGCCGGCCGCACCTTCTACACGGACTGGGACCGGGCAGCACAGGCCACCGTCGCCAACCTTCGCGAGGCAACCGGATTCGACCCGGACAACCCACGGCTACGCGAACTCGTCCACACCCTCACTGAGCACAGCGCGGACTTCACCCGCCTCTGGAAGGCCCACACCGTGCGCGGCAAGACCCAGGACGCCAAACACCTCCTCCACCCGGACGTCGGCCCCCTCACTCTCACCTACCAGGCTTTCGACGTACGCGAAGCGCCCGGCCAGCAACTCGTCATCTACCACGCCGAACCAGGCAGCCCCAGCGCCCAGTCCCTCAACCTGCTCGGTTCCATCCACGCCACGCGGCGCCAGCCCGACCCCCGGCGCCAGAGCTGACTGAGGATTGCTGAGGGCCTCGTTCCCGCTACTGCCGGAGGCACTTGGGGCCGTTGCACGCTGAGGAGTCAGCCTCACGGACGATGGAGCCGACGAGCTGCTTTTTGTGAACGGAGCACCTTGATGGACGTTTTCATCATCGGTATCACCGGCGGCGTCGGCGGTCTGCTCGCGCGGAAACTGCGCTCCCGAGGAGACACCGTCCGCGGGCTCGTTCGCCGAGAAGACCAGCATGCCGAGCTCGCAACGCGAGGCATCAACGCACGAGTCGGCGATCTCTCCCACATGACCGTGGAAGAGCTGGCAGCAGCGTTCGGCAGCGTCGACGCGATCGTCTTCAGCGCCGGGTCGAACGGCGGTAGCAGGGAGGTCACGAGGGCCATCGATGGCGACGGGGTCGCGAAAGCGATCGAGGCGGCACGCCTGGCCGGTGCCGAGCGCTTTACGCTGGTCTCAGTGCTCCCGGAATCATGGCGGGAACGCGACCTCGGCGAGGAGGTCGAATACTACTTCGCCGTGAAGAAGGAAGCAGATATCGCGCTCAGCCGCAGTGAGTTGAACTGGCTGATTCTCCGTCCCTCCCTGCTTGTCGATGGTCCAGGAGCCGGCGCCGTGTCCCTCGGTCCAGCAGAGTTCCACGGCCAGATCACCCGCGACGACGTTGCCACCACCCTCGCCGAACTGCTCCACGAGCCCCGTATCGGTCGGCAGATCCTCGAACTCAACACGGGTTCGACACCGATCGAAGAGGCGGTCCGAGCGAACGTTCGCTAGCCCCGCGCTTCCACGAGGCGCCCGGATTGCTGAGTGCCTTGTTCCCGCCACCGCCGGAAGCACGTTGCGTATCGGGTCCTGCCCGCGTGCCCGCGTCCAGGGCGGCGGTCGCGGGGGCGTCTCGCAGGCCGGTGCGGTGCTGCTGGTCGAGACGGTCCGCAAGTCCGGCCAGTTCCGCCGTGTGGCGCTCGGCGCCGGCGAAGAACGCGAGTAGGTCCCGGGCGCTGGGTCCGGAAGGACGACGGCCGGACTGGTAGGCGCGGAACGCCCGCAGGGTCAGGGACAGATGACGGAACTCTTCTTCCTTGTCGGCCTCGGCCGGGAGAGAGCCTGGGCGCCGCCGTGCCGGTGGGCGAGTTCGACAAGCAGGGTGCGGCGCAGGACGCGCGGGGTGATGGCGTCGTCGGGCAGGCGGGGGAGGCCCAGGCGCTGTCCCTCGTCGCTGTTGACCGACGCCCGCAGGTCTCCTGGTAACGGCGGCACAGGTCGAGGTGGACGGCGAAGAGATGCATGGCGCTGGGATTCGCGAGCCTGCAGGCAGCGCCGGCGGCCTCGTACGCCTCAGCACCTACGACCCGCTCATCCCAGCTCCCGCTATGACCACGACCTTTGATGACCTTGCTCTTCAAGCGACGCAGCACCCGGTCCGTGCGGCAGGAGCGGGGCGCAAGTTGGCAGTCCAGGGGCAGTTCGACCAGATCGCTGGTCCGCATGCCGCTCAGTGCGGCGATCGTGAGGACGCAGGCCGTGCGGCCGAGCAGCCCCACCAACCCGTCCTGGGTGAGCGGTGCAGGACCTGGCCCGCAACGGCGTCAGCCTGAACAAGGTGATCACGCACTGGCCGGACATGCTGAAGGGCGCCGGTTCCCTGGTCGCCGACCACGTACGCGCCTACAACCTGCTGCGCATGTTCGGCCGCGCCGGCCGCCCCACCCTCCCCGCTCAAGCACCGCAACCCCGAACCTGCCCGGCCGCTACAGCTTCACGGTCTCGAGCCTGGCCGCCGGCGCTCTGCGTCCGCTGCGCTGCCCGGACACGCCGGAACTGGACGATGACGAGGACGGGTCCGCGCCCGGCTGACGGCAGCCGACAGGCCACGCCGACTTCGTGTCCAAAGGCGGGAGCGCCCCTGCCAGTTCGGTGATCGCCGTGTGAGTGGGGGCTCGCTCCGAGGCCTGCCGGCGCAGACAACCTGCGCTGGAACGGCAGGCAGGTCACCGCCGAGACGGTCCTGGAGCGCATCACGGACGTGCCCACCCCATTCGGTGCCACTCCGCGCCAGAAACGTATGATCGTTGCATGGCTCGCAATGTGGTGATCACCGGTGGCGGTACAGGGATCGGCCGAGCAGCCGCTCACGCCTTCGCAGCGGACGGCGACAGGGTTCTCCTGCTCGGGCGACGTGCTGAAGTACTGGAGAAGGCAGGAGTGCCAGGGGCGCTGACGTACGCGGCCGATCTGAGCAAGGTCAGCAGCGTACGCGGGGTGGAGCGTTTCGTGGCCTCGGAGTTCGGCACCGTGGACGTACTGATCCACAGCGCCGGAGGCTCAGGGCGACTGGAGCCCAAGGTGGAGAGCGATGAGCCCCTCGACGTGGTCCTGCACAACTGGACCGTCAACTTCGGGCTGAACGTCCTGACCGCCGTGCTGCTCACGGAGGCTTTGAAGGACCGCCTGGCCGCCCCCGGCGGCCGGTTGCTCTTCATCAGCTCCATCGCCGGCATCCGCGGTTCGGGCAGCGGGGCGTACGGCTCGGCCAAGGCCGCGCTGCACCCGTACGCCTTCGATCTGGCGCAGGAGCTGGGGCCGCGTGGCATCACCGTGAACGTGGTGGCGCCCGGATACATCGAGGACACCGACTTCTTCGACAGTCGGATGAACGAGGAGCGCAGGGCGAGGATCGTCGCTCAGACGCCGACCGGGCGAGCGGGGACCCCCGGCGATGTCGCGAGCACGCTGCACTGGCTCGCCTCGCAGGGCGCGGGACACGTCACCGCACAGATCATCCAGGTCAACGGTGGTTTGGAACGCGGCCGCTGAACGGCCGGGGCGGGGCTGATCGCGCGGGGCACCCCGTGCGACCAGTCTGAGCCATGCCGCCCAAGGAACAAGCTCGGCGTTGAGCCTGGGCGGGCTCGATGTGAGAGGAACGGGAAACAGCCGGAACAGCCCCGTCACACCGGGGGAGTGACGACGATGCGCACCGGGTTGCCCTCGCGTCGGTCGAGACGCCGGACCCCGTCGTGGATGTCCCTCAGCGCGACGGTGCCGGTGACCGATCCGGAGACGTCGAGCCGACCCAGGGTGACCAGCTTGATCAGTTCCTCCAGATGCCGCAGCCTTCCGCCCAGCTGACCCTGGATCCTCTGCATCCGTGTCTGGAAGGGGATCGGATCACTCAGCTCGATCGGCTCCGAGGTCAGTCCGACGAGAACGGCGCGGCCACCGTAACCCAGCGAGGCGACCGCCTGGACGCGTACGGCGTTCAGTCCGACGAACTCCGCGGCCACCTCGAGCCCGCGCCCCCTGGTGAGCCCGAGGACACGCTCGGAGAAGCCGTCCTCAGTGGGATCGAGCGCCGCGTCCGCGCCCAACTTCAGCGCCCGTTCCCGGGTGGCGGGGTCGATGTCGACCGCGATGATCGGTGCCGCGCCCATCATCCGGGCGATCTGGACGGCGTGGGTGCCCAGTCCTCCGAGCCCCCAGATGCCGACGGCCTCGGACGGGCGCAGTGCCGCGGTGTCCAGCAGGGCCGCGTAGGGCGTGGTGACCGCGTCGGCGAGGATGGCCGCCTGCTCGAACGGAAGGCCGTCGGGGATCGCGGCCAGCTGGTGGGAGTCGACGACCACGTACTCTGCCCAGGCGCCGTCGTAGTGCAACCCCATGACCTGGGGTTCGAGGCAGGAGTCCGGTCCCGTTCCGCGCTCGCACGCCTGGCACGTCCGGCAGTGCCGGCCCGCGGTGAGCGCCACCCGGGCACCCTCCTTCCACCGGTCCGGAACACGGTTTCCCACAGCTGCGACGGTGCCGGCGGCCTCGTGCCCGGGTGTCACGTCGGGGACCATCGGCGGCAGCATGCCCTGGATCAGGTGCACGTCGGACATACAGATGCCACATGCCTCCACCTTGACCAGGACCTGCCCTTCCCCCGGCTCCGGGATGCCGACCTCCGTGAGTTCGAACCGTCCGGTCCCGGAGTGGAAGCGGGCCGCGATCATGGTGGACATGTCGTCTCCTGTCGTACGTACGGACCTACGTCCGGCTTGGCGGAGGGTTGAGGGTGGCAGGCGGCAGACGTATACGTGTCTGTCGCCTGCCGGGTCGGCCCGGGCCGACGGGAACACTCGCCGGCCCGGGCCAGACTCCTGTCCTACGGGCTCAGACGCCCTCGGCCTGTCGCAGGGAGGCCAGTTCACGCTGGACCATCTCCTCGTGGGCCTGCTCGTCCTCCCGGGCCCGGCGTGGACTCCACCGGCCGGCCATCAGGAACACGAAGGGCAGGAACACCAGTTGCCCGGCGGCGCAGACCCACCACCAGGTCTGCCACTGGCCCGGGCTCTCCTCGGCGGCCCGCGCCACCGCCTTGCCGTCCGCCCTGAGCGTGGCGAGCTGCTCCGGGGTGAAGGCGGTCGACGACTTCCGCAGGTCCGCACCGTACTTCTGCGCCGCCGTCAGGTTGGCCTGGACGGACGGATCGCCGAGGTCGGTCAGGAGTCTGAGCGCCTGGCTCTGGGGGACACCCAGGCTCTTCTGGATCTGCTGGGCCGCCTTCGATCCGGCGGCCCGGTCGGTCGGGTCGGCCTTCAGCGCAGCCAGCGTTGCCGGATCGACCGCCTGGGCGGCGGCGGCCTGACCCGAGGTGATGGTCTCGGCCACGCCCCGGGCCTTGCTCTGGCTCGCTCCCTCGATGACGGCCACCGTCGACAGCGCCTTGGCCAGCACGGCCGGTTCAGGAGTCGGCTGGGCCGCGAGAGCCTTGGCCGTCGCCGGGTCGAGTCCGGTCAGGATGCTGAACGACAGCGGATCCTCGCCCTGCATCGCCTGGATCGGCGGGGCCTTGTCCACCAGCGTCGACGTGGCCGGGACGGCGAGCGTGAAGACGGCGAGCGCCGCGGTCACCACGATGCGGACCGTCCAGCCGTAGATGGCCAGACCTGTCGCCGTGGCGGCCGGATTGTGCTTCTCCACGGTCTCGGTGAAGCTCGCCATCCACGGCGCGTATGCCATGGCGGCACCGCACGAGCTGAGCACGAAGTAGCCCGCGAGCGTGTAGTAGCTCTGGTGCTCGGTAGCCGACAGCGCGAAGAGCGCCGCGCCGACCAGGCCGATCACCGTACCCACGATCATGAACGGTTTGCGCACCCGGAGGCGGTCCGAGAGCAGGCCGATCACGACGAGGGTGCACGCGTTGGCGATCCAGTACCAGTTGGCGAGCGCGTTCGCTCTCGCTTCGGAGTACCCGTAGACCGTCGCGAAGTAGACGACGGTGAAGCCGACCAGGGTGTAGTACAGCAGGAGGTAGGTGCTGATCGCGAAGGCGGACCCGACGACGTCGAGGCGCAGAATCTGACGCCAGTGCCCCTTGAGCGCCTTCTCGGTGTCGAGACCCGCGGCCCGCGCCTCGATCAGTGCCCGGTCGCGCATGTTGACCATGAGCTGGTCGCGCAGCGCCGGCGACAGCTCGCGCAGGCCGAAGAGCGTGATGCCGAAGACGACCAGACCGACGATCCCGCAGACGTGGAACTGGAACCGCCAGTCGGGGTGGTCGTCCAGCGTGAAGCTGGACACCTCCGTCACCAACAGGCTGCCCAGCACCGGACCCAGGGCCCAGAAACCCATGGCTGTCGCGCGGCCCACCTGGGGCGAGAAGTCGCGTATCAGCGCGGGAGTGGCGACGAGCACGATGCCCTCGACGACGCTCAGCAGGGCGAACAGGACGGTGTACCCGGCTCGGCCGGTCACGTTGGGAAGGCCGGCCAGGATGATGAGACCGGTGATCAGCAGTCCGCCGACGACGAGGTTGGCGCGGCCCCAGCGGTCCGCGAGTCCGGCGAAGACCGAGGCGCAGGCCCCGACCGCCGCCCCGATGATCTGGACGAACACGAAGGCCCTGAACGAGAAGCCGAAGTCGCGGATGATCTGTGTGGCGACCGCGCCCTGCACGTAGAACTCGTAGTAGAGGATCACCGTCGCGAGGACGGTGATGCCGAGGTAGACGGAGCGCGGGCCCGTCTCGGGGTAGCGGTTCAACTGACGGTGCCAGAGGCGGCTCAGTCCCGCCGGCGGCAGGGCGGAGTCGCCGCCGGGGCGGGCTGGGGCTGCGGTCGTTGTCACGGGTCGTTCCCTTCGGCGGTGCGGTTCGGGACGGTGCGGTTCGGGGGGTGGCGGCTCGGGGGGGGCGACGCGGCTCAGAGGGGGGCGGGCAGGAGATGACCGGTCAGGAACGCGCACTGATCGGCCACGGCTGACTCGAAGGCGTTGCCGAAGTAGATGCCGAAGTGATCGACGGGGTAGGTCCTCACCTCGGCCCGCCGGGCCGTGGCGGCCGCTCGCCGCGCGTCCTCCGGCGGGGTCACCTGGTCCTTCTCGCAGATCGCGAACAGGACGGGGCAGTCGACCTTGGCGGCCTCGCGTCCCGGCCGGTATCTGCCGGTGCTGAAGGCGAGCCGGGCCGCCACCCCGTTGAGATAGCCGTCGGGTGCCATGCGGCGCAGGGCCGGCAGCGCTTCCGGGGTCGTCATCAGGGCGACGGACCCGGGCTCACCGGCTCCCCGGACGAGTACCGGGCCCCGTCGCAGGACGCTGGTGGCAAGGTCGGCGACCGCCAGGGCGTTGATGCCGACCGCGGCCTTGAGGGGCGTTGCGCGGACGACGGTCCGTCCGTCGATGAAGGGGCACTGTGCGACCACGGCCGCCACTCGCGGGTCTCGCGCCGCGGCGACGAGCACGTGTCCTCCCGCGAAGGAGGTGCCCCAGAGGGCGACGCGGTCCGGATCGACCCAGTCGACCGATCGCGCCGATGCGGTCGCGGTGGCCCAGTCGTCGAGCTGGCGCTCGATGTTCACCAACTGCCGCGGTTGCCCGCCGCTCGCGCCCAGGTGCCGGTAGTCGAACACGAGGACCCCCAGCCCTGCGGCCTGGAACCGTTCGGCGAAGGCGTCCAGGCGCATCTCACGCACCGCCCCGATGCCGTGGGCCATGACCACCAGGGGGTGGCGGCCCTCGCCGGCCGGTCGGTACAGCCACGCCGCCAGGAAGGTGTCACCACAGGGGATCTCGATGTCGGTACGACTGGTCATGGATGCTCCTCCGGGGTTGCCGTGTCCATTGACGCGGCGGTTCCACGGCACGGGGCCCGATCGGTCGGCCGACCCATCTGCCGGGACCACGCACCGAACCGGCAGAGCCGCGTATCGGACCTGTAGGGGCCCTGTAAAATCTGTGCGACAAAGCTAGGAATGGTGCCGGGTTGCTGCATGTCTCCCGGTGCAATCGCCTTGTCCATTTGTGCAGCGACCCCTGTGCACGGGAGCCGAACATCGTCTCGCCGTGCGGGATTCGACTCCGCGAACGCCGGCCACCCCAGGCGTGACGGCCGTCATCCCGGGTCGCTCAGCCCACCGGACCCCGTGGCGAAGCCGTACAGGCTGGGCAGGCGGGACTTGAGGATCTTGCCGGTGGCGTTGCGGGGGAGGGCGTCGAGGAGCGTGACCGACTTGGGGATCTTGTACTTGGTGGAGGAGCTGCTCGAACTCGGCGGGATAGACGTTCTCCCCGCCGGGGATTACATGTCCTTGATCCGGTCGACGATCGTGACGTACCCCTCGCCGTCGTGAAACGCCGCTTCGGTCGCCTCGGGCCGTCGCCAGTACCCGTTCATCACTCCAGCACTATCGGCGACAGGCTCCCGGGCGGTCCCATGCCAGTCGGGGAGCCAGTGACACACGGCGCTCTTCAGTGCGCCCAGCACGCGATGGTGACGTTGTCGGGGTCCCGGTCCTCGTGCGGAACGGTCGTCACTCCGCCGCGACCGGGCGGTGACGTGCGATGACGCTGCTCGGGGGGACGCCGTACGCCTGCTTGAAGACCTTGCTGAAGTGCGCCATGTCGTTGAAGCCCCAGCGGAACGCGACGTCCGTGACGGTCGTGTTGCCGCGTGCCTGGACCAGCTCCCGGTAGCAGACCTTGAGACGCCGTTCGCGGATCCAGCGGCCGACCGTGCTGCCCGTCTCACCGAAGGACAGATGCAGGGTGCGCACGGAGACGTCGTACGCCTCCGCGATCGAGGCAGCGCACAGGTCCGGGTCGTCCAGGTGCTCCTCGATGTACCGGCGGGCGCGGAGCACCAGTGCCTGCCGCGCGTTGGGGGAGGCGGAACTCGCGCTGAGGGGGGCGAGCGCCGTGTCGAGGGTGTCGAAGAAGCACTGGGCGGCGATCGCGAGCCCCGCGTCACCGAGGTGGTTCAGCTCGCGCGTGATGGCGCGCAGCTGGTCGGCGGCGATCGCGCTCAGCCCCGACCCGGCGGCCACCGAGACGGCCCCCCGGCTGCGCGCCGCCGCCGCGGCGAGGCCCTGTGGCACGCGGTCCCGCGGCAGCAGGAGCGACAGCTCGTGGCGGGGTTCGACGGCGTCGAAGCCGTACGCGAGCTCACTGTCCCACAGCAGCAGCTCGTCCGGCCCCACCAGCAGTTCCTCGTTGCCGTGGCGGCAGAGCAGCTGTCCGCTGAGGTTGATCAGCACACCGATCTGCGGCTCACAGGCGGAGCCGGTCCGCTGTCCCGAGTATCCTCCGCCGCGGAAGTCCGACACGGTGAGGCCGTCCAGCCGGCGGTAGCGGAGGGCCGCCTCGAAGCGGTCCTCCCGGGGGAAGGACAGCGCCCAGGGCAGGTGCAGCTCCGACATCTTCTCGCACCAGGCGTCCTGCACCGCGGTCGCCGGGCGGCCCTGCGTCGACCAGCTGTCAGTGACGGTCATCCGCGACCACCTCCTGGCGGCCAGTAAAAGCCGCGCATCCGGATTCGCGCAATGACCGTCACGCCTTTGCACGGTGTCTCGCGGCACCGACGAGGCTGATGCACGAATCACCAAGACGGGTTGCGCTCTCGGACAAGCACGGACTTCGTTCGTCGCCCATTGTTCTCGCCACCGTCACAGAAGCCGGAGCCGACTCCTTCGAGAGCGCCTCCCGGCACCCACGGAAGGGAGCAGCCGTGAGCGATCTTCGTCCGGTCGTCATCTACGGGGCCAGCGGCTCCACGGGCCGCCTGGTGGCCGAGTACCTGCGCGAGTACGACATCCCGTTCGTCGCCGCAGGCCGCAACAAGGCGCGACTTCAGGAGGTCATGGACAAGGTCCCGGGCATCGAGACCGCCGACTACGAGATCGCCGAGACCGACGGTTCGGTCGAGTCCCTGACCCGCCTCTTCGAGGGCCGCCAGGTCGTGTGCAACACCGTCGGCCCGTTCCTGCGCTACGCCCCGCCGGTGGTGGAGGCGGCTCTCGCCGCCGGGATCCACTACCTCGACACGGCCGGCGAGCAGACGCACATGCTGCGCTTCGTCGACGAGTGGGGCCCCCGGTTCGCCGCGATCGGCAAGGCGGCCTCCAGCGCCATGTCCGTCCAGTACGCGATCCACGACATCGCCGCCCGCATCTGTCTGGAGACCCCTGGCATCGACAGTCTGGAGCTGGGCTCGTACGCCAACGCCATCCCCACCGTCGGCTCCACCCAGTCGATCTTCGACGTGATCCGGGCCGACGCCCACTACCTGGAGGACGGGCGGCTGCGGAAGTACGACGGTGTCGTGGTCCAGGATGTCGTCGTCCCCGGTTCCGGCCTCGTGCTCACCGGCACCAACTGGGGTGGTACCGCCCTGCCGGTGTTCTTCCGGGACGACCGCCGGGTACGCGACTGCAAGATGTTCGTGGCGATGCGCAACCAGGACATCTGGCGGCGGGTGATCGACCTGGAACGTCTGTTCAAGGTCTCGCTCCAGTGGCTCCCCGAGGACGCCCTGTACGCCGTACTCGACAAGATGGCGTCCGGCATGACGGCGTCCAGCCCACCCCGGGAGAACCGGCAGCACCAGCGGTCCGTCGACTGGTGCACCGCCCGCGGCAACACCGCCTCCGCCCGCGTCGTCATCCACGGCACCACCGGATACCAGATGACCGGCCTGATCCAGGCGTACGCGGCCATGCGGCTGCTCGGGAACACGTACCACGGCACCGGCTTCCGCTCACCCGCCCAGCTGCTCGGCCACCGTGAGCTGATGGGGGCCATCGAGTCCTACGGCTTCGCCCACATCACCGAGGAGTCCCACTCATGAGCCGGGGCGATCGGGTCTGGATCGTCGGAGTCGGCATGACGGCGTTCGGGGTACGCCGCGACGCCTCCGTCAAGGATCTGACCAGAGACGCGGTCACCGAGGCGCTGAAGGACGCGGGCGCCGGGCTCACCGATGTGCAGGCCGCCTATTTCGGCAACACCTGCCAGGACGTCCTGGAGGGCCAGGTCGTCGTCGGCGGCCAGATCGCGCTGCGGAGCATGGGCTTCGAGCGGATACCCGTCGTCAATGTGGAGAACGCCTGCGCCACCGGCGCCACAGCCCTGCACCAGGCCGCGCTGCATGTCCGCTCCGGCGCGGCGGACATGGTGCTCGCGGTCGGCGTCGAGAAGACCAACACCGACGACAAGAAGAAGATGCTCGGCCTCTTCGACGGCGGCGTGGACGTCCACGACCCCGACGGTGTCGACGCCGTGCTGCGGGAACTGGGCGGCACGGTGCCGGAGCAGACGACGCCACGCAGCCGCTTCATGGATGTCTACGCGGCCCTCGCCCGCGCCCACATGCGTGAGTTCGGCACCACCGAGGCACAACTGGCGCTGATCTCCGCCAAGAACCACGCGCACGCCGTGGACAACCCGCTCGCCCACTTCCGCAAGGCCATGACGGCCGAGGAGATCCTTGCCGCGCGCACCGTCAACGAGCCGCTGACCGTCCCGATGTGCGCGCCGCTCACCGACGGCGCCGCCGCCGCGGTCGTCGTGAGCGAGGACGGTCTGCGCCGGCTGTCGGCCACCCGCCCCGTGCGGCTGCTGGCCTCCGTCCTCGCGACCGGCACCGTACGCCCGGTCACCGACTGGGAGCGATCCGTCAGCCGCCTCGCCGCGCTCCAGGCGTACGAGCACGCCGGACTCGGCCCGGAGGACGTCTCGGTGGCCGAGGTGCACGATGCGGCCGCCTTCGGTGAACTGCTGCAGACCGAGCTGATGGGTTTCTGCCCGATCGGGCGAGGCGGCGAATTCGCCGCCTCCGGCACCACGACACTCGGCGGTGGTCTCCCGGTCAACCCCTCCGGCGGCCTGGAGTCGAAGGGCCATCCCATGGGCGCCTCCGGCCTGGCGCAGATCTACGAACTCGTCAAGCAGCTGCGCGGCGAGTGCGGATCCCGTCAGGTGCCCCGCGCCCGTGTCGCCCTCTCCGAGAACGGCGGCGGGATGTACGCGGGAGAGGAAGCCGTCGCCGCCATCACCCTCCTCGGCGTCTGACCACGCCCTGCCGGCATCCCTGTCCCGGCGTTCCCTCGCCCGACGCCCCTTCCTTGGAGTCCCCATGAGTTACCAGACCCTCTCCCTCCGCCGCGACGGCCGGATCCTGTACGTCGACTTCGACAACGGCCCCCTGAACCTGATGACGATCCCGATGGTCGGCGAACTCTTCGACCTCGCCGGGAAGCTGGTCTTCGACCAGGAGACGGGCGTCGTCGTCCTCGGCAGCGCCAACCCCGAGTTCTTCATCGCCCACTTCGACCTCGACGACATCTTCCGCTCGCTCGAAGACCCGGACGTGCCGCAGAGCAAGTACCCGGACATCAACGCCGTCCAGGCACTCACCACCATGTGGGAAGCACTGCCGCAGGTGACGATCGGCCTCGTCGACGGCATCGCGCGCGGCGGCGGACTGGAGCTCCTGCTCGCCACCCACATGCGCTTCGCCACCCCGCGGAGCAAGTTCTGCCTCCCCGAGGCCAGCGGCGGCTTCCTGCCCAGCGGCGGCGGCACCACCCGGTTGCCGCTGCAGATCGGTCCGGCCCGGGCCCGCGAGGTCATCCTCTCCGGCCGGGACTTCAGCGGCGAGGAGGCCGCGGCGTACGGCCTCCTCAACCGCGTCCTGCCCGCCGACGAGATCCACGCCTACGTCGACGACCTCGCCCGGCGCGTCGCCGCCCGGTCCCCGGGCTCCGTGGCGGCGGTCAACCAGGTCATCGCGAAGGTGTTCAACAGCGCCGTGGACGCCCAGTTCGCCGGTTTCGCCGTCGAGAGCGAGGCCATGCGCACCCTGCTCGCGAACCCCGCCCTGCGGCAGCACCTGAGCAAGCAGGCGGAGCTTCAGGACCGCGAGCACGAGCTGGACCTTCCGGCGACCATCGCCCAGGCGAACGCCCTGGCCGACGCCGCAGCGGCCGAATAGCGGACGGGAAGCGGGCGATGACCGAGCACCAGAGGCAGGCGCCGGGCGTACGGCCCGGGCTGCCACACACCGAACTGAGCGGCTTCGAACCGGAGTTGACAGACGAGGAGCGTGCACTTCAGCAGGCGGTGCACGCCTTCGCCGCGGACGTCCTGCGGCCGGCCGGTCGCGCCCTGGACCGGATGACAGCCGAGGAGGTGGTCGCCCCGGACTCCCCGCTGTGGGAGGTCTTCGACATCGCCGCCAAGGCCGGCCTCACCGCCGAACCGGAGGGCGAGGACATCCCCCCGGCGGTCCTGGCCCGTATGACGGCGATCGCCGTCGAGGAACTCGGCTGGGGTGACGCGGGACTGGCCGTCTCCCTCGGGGTCGGCGGATTCCCGTCCCTCGTGGCCCGGCGCACCGGCGACGCCGAACTCATGGACCTCTGCGCGGGCCGCCTCGGCTGCTGGATCGGCACCCAGCCCGACCGGGGCTCGGACGGTCTGAGCCTGTATCCGGGGGAACGGCATCCGAGCGCCCCGCACGGCAACAAGGGCAACCTCACCGCGAAGGTCCAGGGCGGCGACATCGTCATCAACGGCCAGAGTTCGGCCTGGGTGTCCAACGGACCGGTCGCCCAGGTCGGTCTCGCCTCCATCTGCGCCGACTACGGCGAGGGCTTCTACGACGAGGAGGGCCACCCCCACGGCATCGAGGTGATCGTCCCCCTGGACGTGCCGGGCATCAGCCGGGGCAAGCCGCTCGAAAAGCTCGGCAAGCGGGCCCTGCCCCAGGGCGAGATCTTCTTCGACGACGTCAGGGTGCCGCTGCGCTACGCGCTCTCCGCGCACGACGCCTACTGGCGCGGGCACGCGGCCACCTGGTCCTCGGCCGGAGTGGCCATGGGCCAGCTCATGACCGGGCTGGCCCGGGCGGCCTTCGAGACGGCCGTCGCCTACACCCAGGAACGCCGTCAGGGGGGCGCGCTGCTCGCCGAGCACCAGCTGGTGCAGTACCGCCTGGGCCGGATGGGCAGCCAGGTCGAGACGATGCGGGCGGTGGCCCGACGCGCCACCGAGTACACCGTGCTCTCACCGGCCCGGCACCCGTACTACACCGCCCAGTCCAAGGCCGTCTGCACCGACCTGGCCTTCCAGGTCGCCGACGAGGCCCTGCAACTCATGGGCGGCAACGGCCTGACCCGGGAGTACCCCGCCGAGAAGCTCTTCCGCGACGCCCGCGCCGCGCGCATCGAGGACGGCGAGAACCATCTGCTGACCATGAAGTTCGGGCACCTGGCGGGCCTTCTGCACCAGGACGGCCGACTCGGCGCCGCGCGGACATGAGGAGACCACTGTGACGATCACCGACTTCTTCGACCGGGGATGGCGGGCGGCCCCCGAGGCCGTCGCCTTCATCGCGGGCGAACGCACCTTCACCTACCGGGAGATCGGCGAACTGTCCTGCCGGGTCGCCAACGCCCTGCTCGACTCGAACCTTCCGAGTGACACCAAGGGCGCCGTCCTCGCGGCCAACGACCCGATCGCCTGGGCCTGCGTGCTCGGCATGTGGCGGGCCGGGCTGGCCTGGGTGCCGGTCAACCCGGCCAACCCGCCCGAGGAGATCCGGCGCCTGCTGAAGGGCTTCGACTGCGAAATCCTCTTCTGCCACGAGCAGTTCCTGCCGGTCGTCGAGGAGATGCGCCCGGACCTCGACGGGCTGAGAAGCGTTGTCTCGCTCGGTTCGGGTGCGGGTGCCGTCGCCCTGGACGACTTCCTCAAGGACGCCTCGTCCGACCTGCCCGATCACCATCCGGCGCCCGACGCGGTGGCGGGCATCATGCCGACCGGCGGCACCACCGGTGCCCCGAAAGGGGTCATGAACACGCACCGGGGGCTGGGCGTGAGCGCCGTGCACCAGATGCTGGCCGCCCCGTACAGGGCGGACGAGCCCATCGTGAACCTCGTGGCCGCGCCCATGACCCACACCGCCGGCACCCTCACCCTGCCCTGCACCGCACGCGGCGGGACGGTCGTCGTCATGACCCGCCCCGACCCGCTCCAACTGCTCGACCTCATCGAGCGGCACCGGGTCACCGAACTCTTCCTCCCGCCCACCGTCATCTACCGCCTGCTGGAGATCCCCGGCATCGAGGGGCGGGACTTCTCCTCGCTCAAGTACCTGATGTACGGCTCCGCGCCCATGTCCACCGAGAAGCTGCGCCGCGCCATCGAGGTCTTCGGACCGGTGCTGTTCCAGGGGTACGGCCAGACCGAGGCTCCCTCCGGCATCGCCTTCCTGCGGCCGGAGGAACACTTCCGCGACGGGGAGATCGCCGACGACCTCCGGCTCTCGGCCGCGGGCCGGCCCGCCCCCCTCGTCCGTGTGGAGGTCCTCGACGACGAGGGCCGCAGCCTGCCCCCGGGTGCGACCGGTGAGATCTGCGTACGCGGGGACCTGGTCATGAAGGGCTACTACAAGGACCCGGCGAAGACCGCCGAGGCCGTCGTGGACGGGTGGCTGCACACCGGCGACATCGGCTTCCTCGACCACGAGGGTTTCCTGCACATCACCGACCGCAAGAAGGACATGATCATCTCGGGTGGCTTCAACGTCTACCCGAGCGAGGTCGAGCAGGTCATCTGGAGGCACCCGGCCGTCCAGGACTGTGCCGTCATCGGCGTGCCGCACGCGGACTGGGGCGAGGCCGTCACCGCCGTGGTCGAACTGAACGCCGGCGAAGAACTGACGGAGGCGGAACTCATCGCGTACTGCCGCCCGACGCTCGGCGGCATCCGAACGCCCAAGCGGGTCGTGTTCACGGCCGAACTCCCCCGCAGCGCCAACGGAAAGGTCCTGAAGAAGGACGTCCGCCGACCCTTCTGGGACGACCAGCAGCGAAAGATCTAGAGGGAAGCGATGCACCGCACCATCTTCGACAAGGACCACGAGAGTCTGCGCAGCGCCGTCCGGACGTTCACCGAACGCTCCCTCGCGCCCCGCCACGAGCAGATGCTCAAGGACAAGGCGATCCCCAGGGACATCTGGCTGGAGGCGGGCGAGCTGGGCATCCTCGGCCTGTCCGTCCCGGAGCAGTACGGCGGATCGGGCGCCGGCGACTTCCGCTTCAACCAGGTCGCCGACGAGGAACTCGCCGGCTTCAGCCTCGGCGTCGGAGCCAATTTCGCCCTGCACACCGACACCGTCCCGCCCTATCTCGTCGATCTCGGCACAGAGGAGCAGAAACACCGCTGGCTGCCCGGCATCGCCGCAGGTGAACTGATCACCGCCATCGCCATGACCGAACCCTCCGGGGGCTCCGACCTCGCCGCCCTGAAGACCACCGCCGTACGGGACGGCGACCACTGGCTGATCAACGGCTCGAAGACCTTCATCACCAACGGCCACCAGGGCGACCTGGTGGTCGTCGCCACCCGCACCGGCCCCGGCGAGGGTGCCAAGGGCATCACCCTGTTCGTCGTCGAGGCCGGCACGCCCGGCTTCGAGCGCGGACGCAAGCTGGACAAGGTGGGCCAGGACGAGGCGGACACCGCCGAGCTGTTCTTCACCGACGTCCGCGTCACCGACGCCAACCGTCTCGGAGAGGTCGGCCGGGGCTTCGCCTCGATGATGCGGCTTCTGCCGCAGGAACGGCTCTCCACCGCTGTCACCAATGTCGGCCACGCCGCCCGGATACTGAGCGAGACGATCGAGTACACGAAGGAGCGTCGGGCCTTCGGACAGGCCATCGGCTCCTTCCAGCACAACAAGTTCAGGATCGCCGAGTTGGTCACCCGTCTGGAGGTGACCCAGAGTTACGTCGACCAGTGCGTGCTCGCGCACACCCGGGGCGAGTTGACCGCCGTCGACGCGGCCAAGGCCAAGTGGTGGTCGGCCGAGACCCAGAACGCGGTCCTCGACGAGTGCGTCCAACTGCACGGCGGCTACGGCTACATGAACGAGTACCGCGTCGCCCGCGCGTGGCGGGACGCCCGCGTGACCAAGATCTGGGCCGGGTCGAACGAGATCATGAAGGAGGTCATCGGCCGCGACCTGGGCCTCTAGCCGCTCACGGCCGCGCATCCCCGCCCCTCCTCCTCACCTCACAGCCCACCCCTCGACGTCATGCAGGGAGCACACCCATGTCCACCACCACGACCACCGTCAACCGTCAATGGCTGCTGGCACGGCGCCCGGTCGGCGGCGTCACCACCGACGACTTCCGGTACGCCGAGGCGGATGTACCGGTGCCCGGCGAGGGCGACGTACTCGTCCGGACCCTGTACTTCGGCTACGACGCCAGTCAGCGCATCTGGCTGACCGACGACGGCGGATACATGCCGCCCATCCAGGTCGGTGAACCGATGCGGACGATGGGCATCGGCCAGGTGGTCGCCTCCCGTGACGCCGGCTACGCCGTGGGCGACCTGGTCGAGGGATTCATGAGCTGGCAGGACTACGCCCTCGTCCGGGGCGACGGCCCGATGCCGCTGCGCGCGCTGCCCCCGGCGGAGTACCCGCTGTCGTGGAACCTCGGCGTGTTCGGAGTCGGCGGTCTGACGGCGTACTTCGGCGTCACCGACGGGCTGAAGGTGCGACCGGGGGACACGGTGGTGATATCGGCCGCTACGGGGGCCACCGGCCACCTGGCCGGCGGGATCGCCAAGGCGCTGGGGGCCAAGAGGGTGATCGGTATCGCGGGTGGCCCGGAGAAGTGCCGCTGGATCGTCGAGCAGGCCGGCTACGACGCGGCCATCGACTACAAGAACGACAAACTCGACGAGCGCCTGCGGGAGCTCTGCCCGGACGGTGTCGACGCGTACTTCGACAACGTGGGCGGCGACATGCTCGACGCGCTGCTGCTGCACATGGCACCGCAGGGGCGGGTGCTGATCTGCGGCGCCATGTCGTCGGGTTACACGGACGTCAAGCTGCAGGGCCCCACCAACTACATGCGGATCTGCACCCATCAGCTCACGGTCCGCGGCATCCTCCTCTTCTTCTACGCCGACCGCCTTGCCGAGGGCGCCGCCCAGCTCGGCGCCTGGATAAGGGAAGGCCGTCTGTGGGTCGCGGAGAACATCGTCGAGGGCTTCGAGCACGCGCCGGCCCTCCTGCCGACGATGTTCACCGGCAAACAGCCGGGCAAGCTTTTGCTGAAGGTGGCCGACCCGGAGCGGTAGGCGGCGGCCGGGGGCGGGAGCCGGCGGTGGTCTTCGTGCAGATGGACGATCAGCCAGGCGGCGTCGCTGCCGCCGCGTCGCAGGACGGCGGTGTTGCGCGCCAGTGCCGGCGGGGCGGCGTGGA
>NZ_JBHUXV010000160.1:0-18513 GCF_042669125.1 Streptomyces sp. NPDC057253
GTCTTCGTGCAGATGGACGATCAGCCAGGCGGCGTCGCTGCCGCCGCGTCGCAGGACGGCGGTGTTGCGCGCCAGTGCCGGCGGGGCGGCGTGGAAAACGACACGCAGCCAGTAACGGGCGACGGCCAGGTCGGCGAAGACGTCGACGACCTGGCCGTACGCCGTCAGCCCGGCCTCGGCGGGGCTCGCGGCCGACACGGGACGGGCGTCGCGTATGCGGTCCAACTCGCGCTTTCCGCATACGAGTTCTGGCGTGGCGGAGTCCCAGATGGTGGCCTCGGGATCCAGGAAGGAGTCGATGCGCTCGCGATCGCCTGCGGTGTAGGCCTGGTACATGCCAGTGATCACCGCCCAGACAGCCGCGAGATCGGCAGGGCTGCCACCTGGACGCGCGCCCGCGGGTACCGGAGGGAGGGCGCGGGGCGGCGATGCGGGCATAGCAGTGTCCTTCGGTATGGAGTCGGGAGCGGGGTGCGCGGCCGATGGGGTCAGGTGCGGTCGTGGGCCCAGGTCTGCAGGACCAGCGGGCGTCCCTTGTTGATGACCGGGATCAGCGGCTCGTCGGTGACGTGGAAGTTCGCGGCGTGGGCGACTGCGACGCTTGCTCCGTTCTCGGCTTCGATACCCAGCGTGACCCGGGGCAGGCCCATGGTGTGGTGGGCGTAGTCCGTCATGACCTTCAGGGCCCGAGCTGCCAGGCGTCGACCGCGGTGGGCGGCTCCCACGGTGTAACCGAGGCTTGCGGTGGGGGAGTCGGTGCTCGTGCGGATGAGGAGGATCTCGCCCTGCGGCAGCCGGCCGTCGGTGGTGATGGCCAGGCGCAGGCGCAGGCCGTCGCCGCGTTCCTGCCGGGCCCTGTCCAGGTAGGCGCGGGCGGCCGCGGCGTCGAAGGGCGAGGCGAGCGGGGTCCAGTGCGCGATGTCGGGATCGTCGAACAGTGCTGCCATGGCGGGCAGATCGTCGTCGGTCCACTCTCGCAGGATCAGGCCTTCGCTGGTGAGCCGGACGTGCGGGGGGAAGGTGAAGCGACCGGTGTTGTCGCTGGTCATCGTTGGTGGTGCCTTTCCGTGCTGGCGGCCGTGTCGGGTGTCAGGGGAGTACGACCAGGTCGCGGCCGGTGAGGTTGAGACGGTCCCCGCCGTTCTGGGTGCAGACCACGATGTCCTCGATGCGGGCTCCGTAGCGGTCGGGGAGGTATATGCCGGGCTCGACGGAGAACGCCATGCCGGGCTCCAGTGGCAGCTGGTTGCCGGACACGATGTAGGGCTCTTCGTGGCTCTCCAGGCCGATGCCGTGTCCGGTGCGGTGGATGAAGTGCTCTCCGTATCCGGCGTCGGTGATGATGTCGCGGCCGATGGCGTCCAGTTGTCCGGCGGTGATGCCCGGCCGCACCGCGTCGGTCTGGGTTCTCTGGGCGCGCAGCAGTACGTCGTACAGCCGGCGGAAGTCCTCGGGCGGTTCCCCGAGGGCGTAGACGCGAGTGGAGTCGGAGCAGTAGCCGTCCTGCGTGGTGCCGCCGATGTCGACGACCACCGGGTCGCCGGGGCGGATCACCCGGTCGGACAGCTCGTGGTGCGGGCTGGCGCTGTTGGGCCCGGAGCCCACGATCACGAAGTCCACCCGGACATGGCCTTCGGCGATGATCGCGGCTGTGATGTCCCGGCCGACCTCCCGTTCGGTGCGCCCGGCCCGCAGCCACTCGCCCATGCGGGCGTGCACCCGGTCGATGGCTTCCCCCGCCCGACGCAGGGCCGCCGCCTCCTGCGGCGTCTTGCGCATCCGCAGACCGCTCAGAACGCTGCCGGCGAGTTCCTGCCGGGCGCCCCGCAGGACGGCGTGGAAGGCGGTGGTCTTCTCCGCCCACATGTGGTTGTCGACGCCGACCCGGGCGACGGAGGACGGCAGCCGGGCCGCGATGACCGCGTAGGGGTCGTCCGTCTCGTTCCAGCCTGTGATCTCGATGCCCAGACCGCCGGCCGGGGAGGCCTGGGCAGCGGGCACCTCCAGCGTCGGAACCAGGAGGAACGGGTCACCTTCGAGGGGGAGGACCAGGCAGGTCAGCCGCTCCAGCGGTTGGGCGTCGTAGCCGGTCAGGTAGCGCAGGTCGGCCCCGGGGGAGATCAACAGGGCGTCCAGCCCGGCTCGGGCCGCAGCGGCTCGGGCGATGGGAAGCCGGTCGGCCGGATACAGGTTCTGGCCGGCCTGTGTGACGTGGGTCGGTGCGTGCATGAGGTCTCCGTGAGGGGTCGTCAGGTCCGGAAGGGCAGAGGGAAGTGGGGCGTCCCGGCCGCGGCGTGATCGCCGTCCGTCGCGGCTGGTTCGTGGCAGCCCGGGATCCGGCTCGGACGGGGCTGGGGCAGGACCGGGGCGCGTGCGGCGCCCCGGTTCCGGCGTGTGCTGAACGGCCGAGGCCGCGACTGGACGGACCGTCCTGGGCTCAGGTCATGCCGCGTAGAGGCGGCAGGCGACGCCGCCGGCGATCAGCTGCGGCTCCTCGTGGTCGCAGCCATCGAAGGCTCGGGGGCAGCGGGGATGGAAGCGGCAGCCGCTCGGCGGGGCGGACGGGTCGGGTACGTCGCCGGGAAGTTCGGCGGGCAGCAGTCCGGCGCCGTCAGGCTGCGGGACGGCGGCGAGCAGGGCCTGGGTGTAGGGGTGGCGCGGGCTGTCCCAGACCTCGGCGGTGGGGCCGGTCTCGACGATCCGGCCGAGGTACATCACGGCGATGCGGTCGGCGATCAGCCGTACGACCGACAGGTCGTGGCTGATGAACAGCAGCCCGGCGCCCGACTCGACAGCCAGCGACCGCATCAGCGTGGCGACCTGGAGCTGGGCGGAGGCGTCGAGGGCGGAGATGGGCTCGTCGCCGACCAGCAGCCGGGGCCTGGCCGCCAGCGCGCGGGCAATGGCGATGCGCTGGCGCTGACCGCCGGAGAACTCCTGCGGGTAGCGCTGCGCGGAGCTCTCCGGCAGCCCGACGCGGGTCAGATACTCCTCCGGCGTGGCCGCCTCTCCCTTGTCTCCGCGAGCCGCCCCCGCGCGGATGCCGTCGGCGATCTGCGCGCCCACCCGGCGGCGGGGGTTGAGTGATCCGTAGGGGTCCTGGAACACCATCTGGACCGCGGTCAGCGCGGGGTCCCGGCGGCGTACCTTCAGCGGCCGTACCGGCGTGCCGTCGAAGGTGATCCTGCCGTCCTTGGGTGCCGTGAGGCCGCAGACCGCGCGGGCCAGGGTCGACTTGCCGCAGCCCGACTCGCCGACCAGACCGACGACCTCTCCGGCGCGCACCTCCAGGCTGACCCCGGCGACCGCGCGGGTCGGCGGCGCGCCGGGGCGGCGGTACTGGACGACGAGGTCGTCGACGGACAGCAGCGGCGACGGCGGGGTCATGGGGCACTCCGGAGATCGGGGGCGGGGTCGGTCGTGGTCCGCGCGCGAGCCGCCGCCGCTCCGGGGAGCGCGTCCAGGAG
Source organism: Streptomyces sp. NPDC057253 (assembly GCF_042669125.1). Classification (NCBI taxonomy): domain Bacteria; kingdom Bacillati; phylum Actinomycetota; class Actinomycetes; order Kitasatosporales; family Streptomycetaceae; genus Streptomyces; species Streptomyces sp. NPDC057253. The sequence goes on from NZ_JBHUXV010000160.1 coordinate 3,468, forward strand.
CGTACGGGTGTACTCGTGCCGCGGAGCGGTCAGTACCCGGCCGCGGGGGCCGGTCTCGACGACGAGGCCGTGGCGCATGACGCTGACCTCGTCGGCGATGGCGGACATCACGCCCAGGTCGTGGGTGACCAGGAGGACGGCCAGGCCGAGGTCGTCGCAGAGTCCGCGCAGCAGGCGCAGTACGCCGGCCTGGACGGTGACGTCGAGGGCGGTGGTCGGTTCGTCGGCGATCAGCACCCGCGGTTCGCAGGCCAGAGCGACGGCGATGGCGATGCGCTGGCGCATGCCGCCGGAGAACTGGTGCGGGTATCGCCCGAGCGCCTCGCGGGGGTTGGGGATGCGGACCTGGCCGAGGAGGTCGGCGGCCCTGTTCCTCGCGGCCTTGCGGTCGAGTTTCAGGTGGTGGCGGAGGTGATCGGTGAGCTGGTGCCCGATGCTGAGCATGGGGTGCAGGCTGGTGGAGGGGTCCTGGAAGACCATGCTCACTGCCCGGCCGCGTAGCTCGCTCAGCTTCCGCGGTGGCAGGGCCAGCAGGTCCGTGTCGTCCAGCCGGATCCGACCGGCGGTGCGGGCGCCGGGTGGCAGGAGACCGAGGACGGCGAGGCCTGTCATGGTCTTGCCCGACCCGCTCTCACCCGCCAGGCCGTGGATGCGGCCGGGCTGGAGGGTGAGGTCGACGCCGTGCAGGACGCGGTTCGTACCCGCCTCGGTGGGCAGGTCGACGGTCAGTCCGGTGATCTCCAGCGCGTTGGTGGTGCCGGTCACGCCACACGCTCCTTCTCCGCGCCGATGGTCCGGGCGGTGCCGGGGTCGAGGGCGTCCCGCAGCGCGTCTCCGAGGAAGTTGAAGGCCAGGACGACGGTGAGGATCGCCAGGCCCGGGAAGACCCCCATCCACCACTTGTCGAACTGCTGCGTACCGTCGGCGACCATCGCCCCCCACTCGGCGGTCGGCGGCTTGGCGCCCAGGCCGAGGAAGGACAGCCCCGACAGCAGCAGGGTCGCCGTGCCCATGTCCAGGGTGGCCAGCACCAGCAGCGGCCCCAGCACGTTGGGCAGTACGTCCACCCGCAGCGACCGCCAGGCGGAGAAGCCCAGCAGCCGCCCGCTGAGGACGAACTCGCGTGACCGAAGCCCCATCACCAGTCCCCGGGTGACGCGGGCGTACGAGGGCCAGGCGACGACCAGCACCGCGAACACCGCGTTCTGCAGACTCGCGCCCAGTGCGGCGGCCACGACCATCGCGAGGATGACGGTCGGGAAGGCGAACACCAGGTCCGCGATCCGCATCACGCTCTCGTCCACCCACCGCCCGAAGAACCCCGCACAGGCCCCGAGGATCCCGCCGATCAGCAACGACAACGTGACCAGCAGCAGAGCGAGCGGAATGGAGACGCTCGCGCCGTACAGCACCCGGCTCAGCACGTCCCGGCCCAGCTCGTCGGTGCCGAACCAGTGCCCGGCGCCCGGCCCGGCCAGCCGGGGCAGGTCCTGCGCCAGCGGGTCGTGCGGGGCGAGCAGCGGCGCGGTCAGCACGATCACCAGCCACCCGGCACTGATCACGCCGCCGGTGACGGCCAGCGGCCTGCGCCAGGCGCGCGGCAGCCGTCTGAGAAGGCCGAAGCCCTTCCACCCGTTCACTGCACCCTCACCCTTGGGTCGATCACGCCGTACAGCACGTCCACGGCGAGGTTGACGGTCAGATACACGATGCCGACGACCAGCCCGACCCCCATCACGGCCGGCAGGTCGAGGGTGGTCGCGCTGCGGTACGCGTAGGCGCCCAGGCCCGGCCAGGCGAAGATCGACTCGACCAGGACGGTGCCCGACAGCAGGGCCCCGAAGGCCAGCCCGGCGACGGTGACGACGGGTACGAGGGCCGCCCGGAGGATGTACTGAAGGAGCACGGTCCGGCCTGGCAGGCCCTTGGCACGCGCGGCCCGGACGTAGTCCTGCCCCAGCACCTCCAGGACTGCCGAGCGTGTGAACCGGGTCAGCAGGCCGACGGTGTACGCGGTCAGCACCAGTGCCGGGAGCGCCAGGTGGCCCACGGCGCTCCAGAAGACCGGCCACTGACCGGAGAGGGCGGCGTCGACCGTGTACAGGCCTGTGACGTGCGGCGGAGCGGTCAGGTCCGGGGCGAGCCGGCCGCTGCCCGGTGCGATGCCCAGCCGGTAGAAGAAGACGTAGAAGGCGAGCAGCGCCAGCCAGAAGGTGGGGACCGACACGCCCAGCAGGCTCACCACCCGCAGCAGCTGGTCGGTGAACCGGTCCCGGCGCAGCGCCGCGATCACGCCGAAGGCCACGCCGACGACGAGCGAGACGACGATCGCGGCACCGGCCAGTTCCAGCGTCGCGGGTACGGCGGTCGACAGGTCCGTCAGTACCGGCTGGTGGCTCTGCTGGGACTCGCCTAGATCACCCTGGAACAGGTTGCCGAGATAGGTGACGTACTGGACCGGCAGCGGCTTGTCGAGGCCGTAGTGGTGCCGGAACTGCGCGACGATCGTCGGGTCGCCGACCGCCCGCTGACCGAGGGCCGCCGCCGCGGGGTCGCCGGGGACGAGGTTGGTGAGGACGAACGTCACCAGCGTCACCCCGAAGGCGAGCAGCACGGCCGTCGCGGTCCGCCGGAGCAGGAACCGGGCCAGCGGGTGGCGGGCGAGGAGCCGCCCGCCACCGCTGTGGCCCTTGTCCCTGCCCGGGCCCTTACTTGGCACCCAGCGCGGCGACATCGATCGTCCACACGGGGTTGTACGCGATACCGGTCACCGAGGCCGCGGCCACCGTGTTGCGGCTGGGCTGCATCAGCGGGATGAACGGGCCGCTGTCGTTCATCCTGGTCTGGATCTGCTCGTAGAGCGCCTTGCGGGCGTCGTCGCCGATGGTGCTCGCCGCCTTGTCGCCCAGCGCGGAGAGCGTGTCGTCGGCGCCGGCCTTCCATCCGGCCCGCAGGCCGACCAGGTTGCCGGGCAGGAACGCCAGGTAGTCGCTGGGGTCCGGGTAGTCCGGGCCCCAGTACCACAGGCCGGCCTGCTCCTTGCCGTTGCGGTAGTTGTCCAGCTCGGTCGTGGTCGGCGCCGGGGCGAGCGTCACCGTGATGCCGACCTCCTTCAGCTGCGCCTGCACCCGCTCCGCCAGGGTCTGGAGCGACAGTCCGTCGACGGTCAGATCGCTGGGGAAGCCGAGCGTCACCGACGGCTTGTCGATCCCGCTGGCCTTCAGGGCCGCCTTGGCCCCCGCCAGGTCCCTCTTGGCCGCTGAGGAGGACGGCAGCGCGCCGAGAAACGTCGACGGGATGATCCCGGCCGGCTGGACCGACCCGGTCCCGGCCAGGCTCAGCAGGCTGTCGTAGTCGATGCCCTTGCGGACCGCCTCGGTGAACTTGGCGTTGGCCGCGGTGCTGCTGACCTTGCTGTTCCGGTTCAGCAGCAGGAAGATCACGTCCGATGACGCCCCGCTGCTCACCTTCAGGCCACCGGTCAGCCCCGTCACCTGGTCCGAGGTCAGGTCCAGGGCTATCTGGCTGTCGCCGCGCTGCACGTTGAGCTTCTGTGTCGGCGCCTGGACGTTTCGGATCACGATCTTGTCGTAGGCCGGCTTCTGCGGCCCGGTGTACTTCGGGTTCCTCGTCAGCACGACCTGCGTGTTGGTGTTGAAGGAGGTCAGTGTGTACGGGCCGGAGCCGGCGGACGTCGTGTTGAGGTACTTCTCCGAGCCGCCGTGCGCCTTGACCGTCTTGGCGTTCAGGATGCCCAGCGCCGGGTTGGGCAGGATGAACGGCAGCGCCGGGTTCGCCTTCTTCGAGGTCAGCGTCACGGTCGACTCGTCCGTCTTGCTCACCGTCACCCCGTCCAGCAGGAACGACGGGTTGCCCTTGAGTTCGATCACCCGGTTCAGCGAGTACACGACGTCGTCCGCCGTGACCGCGCTGCCGTCGGAGAACTTCGCGCCCTTGCGCAGATGCAGGGTGAGTGTCCTGCCGTCCGTGGACTGCTCGTACGCCGACGCCAGTCCCGCCACCGGCTTCGTGACGTCGCTTCCCTTGAAGGTCAGCAGCGTCTCGTACAGGGCCTTGTCCACGATCTGGCCGGTCGGCTCGAACTCCCGGCCCGGGTCGGCGGTCTTCAGGTTGAACGACGTGTCGACCACCAGCGTCTTGCCGCCGCCCGAGGAGCCGGCCGTGCCCCCGCCGCCCGAGCAGGCACTGAGAGCGAGCGCCGCGACAGCGACGAGCGGAAGGGCTGCCGGGTACGACCCGGTGCGGGATCTGGACATGGTGCCTCCGAGGACGGGGAGCGGGGAGCAGCAGAGGCCGGACGGGCGTCGACGGCCGCCGGGAGAAGGCCCTGGACGTTTCACCGTTAGGGTGGGCTGAAACTAACCAACACATCTGGCCATCGAGACAACCGCGAGACGAAAATCCTCAGAAAGGCGCTGCTGTGGGAGATCTGTCAAGTGAAGGTTCGTCCGCTGATCGCCGCTCTGGACGGATCGGCATCGGTCTTGCCCTGGACGCAGTGCATTTCAAGATCCTTGACGTTCTGCGTACCCAGGGCCGTATCTCCGTCGCCGCTCTCGCCGAGCGCATCGGGGTCTCCCGCGCGAACGCCTACACGCGCTTCGAGGCGCTGCGCGCGGACGGAGTGATCAGCGGCTTCAGCGCCCGGGTCGACCCCACCCGGGTAGGCCTCGACATCTGCGCCCTGGTCTTCGTCACTGTCCGCCAGGAGTTGTGGAAGCAGTTCCGCGCCGTCCTCGCCCAGATGCCCGAGGTCGAGTACTGCGCGATCACCACCGGCCAGCACGACGCCATGATCCAGATCAGGGTCCCCGACGTCGGCGCCGTACACCGCCTGGTCACCGACCAACTGGCCACCATCCCGGCAGTCCGCGCCACAGAGACCGTCATCATCCTCGACGAGGTGCTCCGCCGCCCCTACGTCCTGCCACAGTCTCCAGGGACCCTCGGCTCCCCTCCCGGACCGGCCCCCGCCGCTCCCGGCGCGAACCAGTTCGGCATGACCCGATTCATCCGCGCCGCCGACGGCCGCGCCGACCTCCAACGCGGCACCGACCCGGACGACTGACCCGACGAGCGAGGGCGCCGGCCCTGACTCAGGTGCGGGTCCGACCGTGCGGCCGTCGCCATGGACCGCCGACGAGGCTCTGAGCGCCCCGGGCGGCCGTGCGGGTCGTCTGCGCTTACAGGTCTCCGCCGCTCCCTTCCGGCAGGATGCCGGTGCGGACCACGTCGGCGTACCACCGCGCACTGGCCTTGGGGATGCGTTTGCCGGTCGGGTAGTCGACGTAGACGGCACCGAAGCGTTTGCTGTAGCCGTACCCCCACTCGAAGTTGTCCAGCAGAGACCACAGGAAGTAGCCCCGGACATCCACGCCGGCCCGGAGGGCCCGGTGCACGGCTGCCAGGTGGCCCTGGAGGTATGCGATGCGTTCGGGGTCGGACACCTCGCCGTCCGGGTTCACGTAGTCGTCGAACGCGGCACCGTTCTCGGTGATCACCAGAGGCATCCCGGGGAAGTCTGCCTTGAGACGTGTCAGCAGGTCGTACAGACCGCTTGGGTCGACTGCCCAGCCCATCGCGGTGGTGTGGCCCGGCGGCCGGTGAAAGGTGACGTCGTCGGCGCCCGGCCAGGGGCTGTGTTCGCTCGCGCCATGGCCGTCGGAACCATGGCTCGCCTCGCCGGTGGTGGCGGAGACGAGCGTCGGCGTGTAGTAGTTCACGCCGAGGAAGTCCAGCGGCTGGTGGATGGTGTCGGTGTCGCCGTCCCGTACGAAGGACCAGTCGGTCAGGCTCGCCGTGTCCCGGAGGAGGTCCTGGGGGTATGCGCCTTCCAGCAGAGGGCCGGTGAAGACGCGGTTGGCCAGAGCGTCGATGCGCCGGGCCGCGTTCAGGTCCTCGGGCGTCTCGGTCAGCGCGCGGACATGATGGATGTTGAGGGTGGTGGACGCCTGGGCGCGGGCGGGCAGTTCGGCGCGCAGCGCCTGAACGGCCTTGCCGTGGGCGAGATTGAGATGGTGCGCCGCCCGCAGGGCGGCGACCGGGTCGGTGCGTCCGGGCGCGTGGACGCCTGAGCCGTAGCCGAGGAAGGCACTGCACCAGGGCTCGTTGAGGGTGATCCAGCTCTTCACCCGGTCGCCCAGGGCATGGGCCGCCAAGGCCGCGTAGTCGGCGAACCGGTCGGAGGTGGCGCGCTCCGGCCAGCCGCCGGCGTCCTCCAACTCCTGTGGCAGGTCCCAGTGGTAGAGCGTGACGACCGGTTCGATGCCCTTGACCAGCAGTGCGTCGGTCAGGGCGCGATAGAAGTCGAGCCCCTTCTCGACAGCTGGGCCGCGGCCGGTCGGCTGCACACGCGGCGACGACAGGGAGAACCGGTATGAGCTCACCCCGAGGTCGGCCATGATCTCGACGTCCTCGCGCCAGCGGTGGTAATGATCGGTGGCGACGTCACCGGTGTCGCCGTTGCGCACCCTGCCGGGCGTGTGCGAGTAGGTGTCCCAGATCGAAGGAGTGCGTCCGTCCGCGAAGGCGGCACCCTCGATCTGGTAGGCGGCGGTCGCCGTACCCCAGGTGAATCCCCGCGGAAAGGTGCGGACGGTGATGTTCGCCGGGGCGGGCATGACGCGTCGGGTGACGGTGCTCACGTGGGTCCTTCCTGGTGACGTGCGGGGCGGGAGAGGCGAGGCGGTGTTGAACCGTCGAGGAGCAGGGGCAGCGGGGGAGACGACACGGCGCTCACCCCTTGACCGCACCCTGCATGATTCCGCCGACGATCTGACGGCCGAAGACGATGAAGAGGGCGAGCAGAGGCAGTGTGCCGAGCAGCGCGCCCGCCATGATCAGCGATTGGTCGCGCACGTATCCCGCGCTGAGCTGGGTGAGGGCGACGGGCACCGTCGGATTGGTCATGTCGAGCACGATGAAGGGCCAGAAGAAGTCGTTCCAGGCGTGCACGAACGTGATCATGAACAGCACGGCCATTGCGGGCCGGGCGATCGGCAGCACGATGCTCCAGAAGATGCGCAGGGAGTGCGCACCGTCCACCCGCCCGGCCTCGACGAGTTCGTCGGGCAGCGCTTCGCTCAGGTACTGCCGCATGAAGAACACGCCGACGGCGCTGACGAGCGTGGGGAAGATGACGGCGGGCAGTTTCTGGCCCCAGCCCAGCTCCGTCATCATCATGAACAGCGGTACGACGCCCAGTTGCGGCGGCACCATCATCGTGCCGATCACGAGCATCAGCAGGATGTTGCGGCCCTTGAAGCGGAGTTTGGCGAACGCGAAGCCGGCGAGGGTGGCGAACAGCACCGTGGACAGGGCGATCACGCCGGCCACGATCAGGCTGTTGAGCATGGCCTTGCCGAGCGCGGCGTCCTCCCAGGCCTTGCCGAGGTTGTCCAGGAGATGGGGTCCCGGCAGGAAGGGCGGAGGCGTCTGGGTGACGCGCGTGTTGTCGGTCGACGCCGCCACCATGGTCCAGTACAGCGGGAACAGTGAGAACAGCGCGGCGAGCCCCAGCAGGATGTAGGCGACGGGGCCCGCGTGGTGCTGACGTCCGGCGCCCGGGCGTCGGAACAGTCGGCGGCGCCGTCCACCGGACGGGGTGGTCCTGCCGGTCTTCGGCCCGCCCCCGGGGACTGCGTCCATCGCCTGGACCGGGATGCTGTCTGTGGTCATGGTGATCTCCCGGTCAGGTCCTGCGCGCGGTGACGCGCTGAACGATTCGTTGGACGACGAACACGAGAATGAGCAGCAGGAACATCGCCCAGGCGACCGTGGCGGCCCGGCCCATCTGGTAGTTCTTCCAGCCCTCCTCGTACAGCAGCAGACCCAGCGTCTGGTACTGGTTGTCGGCTCCTCCCGTGATGCCGTTCGGGCCCTGGCCGAAGATCAAGGGCTCGCCGAAGAGCTGAGTGGCGCCGATCGTGGACAGGACGATGGTGAACACGATGGTGGAACGGATGCCGGGAACGGTGACCTTCAGGAACTGCTGCCACCGCGAGGCGCCGTCGATGGCCGCGGCCTCGTAGCGGTCACGCGGGATCGACTGCATCGCCGCGAGGTACAGCAGCGCGTTGTAGCCGGTCCAGCGCCAGATCACGATGGAGGAAATGGCCGTCTGCGCGGCCCACTTGTTGTTCTCCCAGTCGATGTGGTCGACACCGACGAGACTCAGCATCCAGTTGATCATGCCGAAGTCGCGTTCGAAGAGCATCGTGAACACGAGGGCCGCGGCACCGACCGACGTGGCGTACGGCGTCAGGGCGGCGACGCGGAAGAACGTCGAGCCGCGCAGCCGGTAGTTGAGCAGGTGCGCCAGCCCGAGTGCCATCAGCAGCTGGGGCACGGTCGACAGCACGCCGATGGTGAAGGTGTTGAACAGCGCGTTCCAGAACCGGTCGTCCTCCCACAGCGCCGTGTAGTTGTCGAAGCCGACCCACTCCATGAGGTTCAGGGTCGACAGTTCGACGCGGTGCAGCGAGATCCACGAGGTGTAGATGAGGGGGTAGAAGCTGAAGGCGGCGAACACGATGAAGAACGGGGCGACGAAGGCGTACGGTGCGCCCCGGACGTCGAGGCGGTGCAGCAGCGTACGGCGTCGCTGACGCTCCGCGCCGATGGCGGGCGCGCCGTCTGGGGGTGTCGAGGTGGAGATGGCCACCGGAAGGCGTCCTTCCTTGGGGGAGGGGAGAGGCGGGCAGGGGCCCGGCGCCGCACAGGGGGCGGAGCGTGGGGCGCCGGGCTTGCGGTGGGCAAGGGCCCCAGGTCAGCCGGCGGCCTTCTTGATGCGCTCGTCAGTGGTCTTCCACGCCTCGTTCGGGCTCTTGTTCTGCGCCTCGACCAAGGTCAGGCCCTGCGAGAAGATGTCCTTGATGGTGCCGTCCTTGCGGCCGAGCACCTGCTCGTCGGGGATCTCCTGGGCCGCGGCGCCGAAGATCTTCCCGATCGGGGCGCCACTGAAGTAGTCCGACTTGGCATTGACGACTTCGGGCATCTTCAACGCGGTCTGCGACGAGGGGAAGTGCCCGTCCGCCTCGAAGAGGTAGGCCTGCTGCTCGGGGGCGGTGAGCCAGGCGACGAGGTCCTGCGCCTCCTTCTTGACGGGGCTCTTCTCCATCACCCCGAGGAACGAACCGCCCCAGTTGGCGCCCTTGGGTGCCTTGGCGACGTCCCACTTGCCCTTGTTCGCGGGTCCGGCCTTCTCGCTGATGTGGGAGAGCATCCACGCCGGGCAGACGGTGCTGGCGAAGGTGCTGTTGGCCAGTCCAGGGTCCCAACCGGGCTGGAACTGGCGGAGTTTGGCGGTCAGGTCGGAGGTGGCCGCTTCGGAGGCCAGCTTCCATGCGTCCTTGACGACAGGGTTGGTGGCGTAGATCAGCTTGCCCTGCTTGTCGTAGAACTGCTGGGAGTTGCTGTAGATCATGGCGTTGAACAGCCCGCTGGAGCTGTCCATGAAGGCGACCTTGTCGTCCTTCGAGTTCTGCTTGAACCGCTTGCCCGCGTCGACGTACTTCGACCAGTCGCCCTCCCACAGTTTGGCGACCTCGTCGCGGTCGGTGGGCAGTCCGGCCTGCTCGAAGAGGTCCTTGCGGTAGCAGACCGCCATCGGGCCGATGTCGGTGCCGAGGCCGATGACCTTCTTGTCGGCGGCGGTGACCTGGCTCTGCTTCCACGGAAGGAAGTGGTCCGTCCCGGGCACGCCGGCCAGGTCGACGAACTTGTCCTTCTGGGTGTCGGAGAGTTCCTTGGCCCTACCAATCTCTATGCCCTGGATGTCCTTGAGTCCGCTGCCTGCGGCCAAGTGGGTCTGGAGGGCGGTGTAGTAGGTCTGTTCGTCGCCCGCGACGTCCGCCTTGATGACGACGTTCGGATGTTCCTTCATGTACTTGTCGAGCAGACCGGTCTCCTTGAAGCCCATGACGCCGAAGAGCCCCATGGTGATGGTGACCTTGCCGTCCTTCTTGCCCCCACCGGTGCCCCCGTCGCTGCCTCCGCAGCCCACGAGAAGACCCAGTGCCGACGCGGCTGACACGGCGGTCACGACCCTTGTACGCAACTTCCTTCGGAACTTGTCCATTTCGTCCTCCCAGCGGCGGCGCTGACGCACCGGAGTTCGACCCCGCGCACCTCGCTATCAAAGGTGCGATTTGTCCGGTGGGCACGTTCCCATTCGACGAAGGGAACGTGCCCACCCAAGAGTCCGCAGCCTGGCCGCCGCGTAAGGCGTCTGTCAAGAAGTTGAATCCACTTCGTTGCCGACAGATGTCGCGGGCCGGCGCCGGGAGCCGAAGGGCACTCTCCTCAGGTCTGGCACAATGCGCAGGTGAAAGCCGTCTGGGCATCGCCGAGCGAGGGAGGCGTCGTGGGGGACAGGCAACGTCCGACCATCATCACCGTGGCCGCGCGCGCCGGTGTCGGACGCACCACGGTTTCACGAGTCATCAACGGCTCCGAACTCGTCAGTGACAAGGCGAGGGCCGCCGTGCTCGCCGCCATCGCAGAGCTCAACTACGTGCCCAACTCGGTTGCCCGCGGGCTGAAGACGAGCCGCACGAACTCCGTGGCCCTGGTGATCCCCGAGTCGGAGAGCAGACTCGGCTCGGAACCCTACTTCTCGGCGGTCATCCGCGGCGTCAGCACCGCCCTCGCCGAGACCCGCACACAACTCCAACTGGTGCTCGTACGCGACCAGGCCGAGCGGGACCAGCTCACCGAGTCGGTCGCGGAACGGCGTGTCGACGGCGTGCTCCTGGTCTCCGTGCACGAGCACGACCCGCTTCCGGCGTTGCTGGAGGACATGGGGCTGCCCACGGTGCTCGCCGGACGTCGTTCCTCCGACGAGTCGCTCAGCCATGTCCACTCCGACAACGCGGGCGGAGCCGCGACGGCCGTCAACCACCTTCTCGCGCGGGGACGACGCACCGTCGCCACCATCAGTGGACCGCTGGACATGGACGTGGCACGCAGCAGGCTCCAGGGTTGGCGCGAGGCCCTCCAGAAGGCGGGCCACGAGGCCACGGACCGGCTCGTGACCTCGGCCGACTTCACCGAGGAGGGCGGCGCGGCGGCGATGCGTTCACTCCTTGAACGGGTCCCCGAGCTCGACGCCCTGTTCGTCGCCTCGGACGTCATGGCGGCGGGGGCGCTGGCAGAACTGCGCAGGCGGGGGAGGGGGGTCCCCGACGACGTGGCCGTGGTCGGATTCGACGACTCCATCATCGCCCGGCACACCAATCCGCCCCTCACCACCGTGCGACAGCCCGTCGAGGAGATCGGCGCCATGATCGCCCACATCCTCCTGGAGGAGATCGACGACGCCGAGAGGCCGCGTCGGCGCGTCACGCTCCCCACTGAGCTCGTCGTACGCGACTCGTCATGAGTGTTCAAAGGTCCTGGTCGGGGGAGTGGCAGGCACTTGGCGCGATGATCGCCCTGGCCGCCACTTCACCATCGCAGACCACGACCGCGGCTGCTCCAGCATCGCCGCGACCGTGAGCGACCGCTGACCGCGGCCCGGTGCCTTTCGCCGACCCCGCCACCAGCCTGAGCGTCCCCGCGGGCAGCCTGGAAATGCGGCCCCGCCGGAAGAGAAGGAAGCAAAGGCGCGGTGAGGAAACCGGTGGCTGTTCAGACCTGCTGCTCGAACTCCAAGGCTTCATACCGGCCATCGGCGATGTCCTCGCGGGCGCCGACGATCAGGGTCTGGGTGTAGACGTCGAGGTCGATCGACTGACCGTGTATCTGCGCAAGGAGGACGAGGCCGTCCTGATCCGGTGCCGACTGCCAAGGGCTGGAAAAACCGCCCAGTTGGACGGCGACTCCGTATGAGGCCCCGCCCGCCGCCGCTGCACAGCGTTCTCGAAATCGTCCAGAATGTCGTCCCGCTCCACGCCACTGTCCAGGAACGTGCTGGTCGCCGGGGCGTCGCGCCAATCGGGTGAGACAGTCAGTCCCGGCACCGGATACAGAACATCCGGCTGGTAAACCCGGACCTGCTCCAGCTCCCCGTCGAGCTCGTACGCCGCCGGGCGTTCGGTGGTCCGCACGTCGGCGGGAACGTGGAGCACCACCGACCTCTCCGGCTCGTACTCGATCTGGGCGAAGAACAACAAGCTCCCGTCGGACGGCAGCTCGATGTCCAGTGCCTCACGAGGGAGCGCCGCACAATCGACGGTCAGCACCAGAGGTTGGCGCCCATCGGGCCAGTCGACGCCGTCCGGCAGACAGGGAAGGCCTCCCGTGCGCGCGGCGGGACGGGCCGCTTCCTGCTGGGCGAGCGTCAAGCCCTGTTGACGTGCTCCCTGGCCTAAAGTCCAGGGATTCCAGCCTGGGTCGTCTGACCCTTCCGGAGGCTTCCTGCTTCCACGCGCTGTGCGGGCACGTGTGCCCGTCTTATTGGCGCTCCACAGGCGTTTAGCGTCTCCGCCCGTCCGGCGGCGACGATTCGGCGTCCCTCGAACATGACGTTGCGGGCCGCGTTGTGGTCGCGGTCGTGCATGGTGCCGCATGCGCCGCACGTCCACTGGCGGACGTGCAGGGGCTTGGGGCCGTCCCGGAATCCGCAGGCCGAGCAGACCTGAGAGGACGGGAAAGTCCGGTCCACCTTGGCGAAGGTGCGGCCGTGCTTGATGGCCTTGTACTCCAGCATGCCGACGAACGCGGACCATCCCGCGTCGTGCACGGACTTGGCGAGCCGGGTGCGGCCGAGGCCGGACACCGCGAGGTCCTCCACATACACCGCTTGGCTGTCGCGGATGATCTGTGTGGAGGCCTTGTGGTGAAAGTCCCGGCGCCGGTCGGCGACCTTGGCGTGCTGGCGTGCGACCTTGATGCGGGCCTTGGCCCGGTTCTTCGATCCCTTCACCTTGCGGGACAGTTCCCGCTGAAGCCGTTTGAGTTTCTTCTCAGCCCGGCGCAGGAAGCGGGGACTGTCGATCTTCCGCCCATCAGACAGGACCGCGAAGGCCGACAGACCGAGGTCGATACCGGCGTCGGTCTCCACGTCCGGGAGGATGTCCGGCTCGGTGTCCACGACGAAGCTGAGGAAGTACCGGCCGCAGCTGTCCTTGGTGACGGTCAGGGACGTGGGTGCGGCCGGAAGCCGGCGCGACCACTTGACTCTGAGGTCGCCGACTTTGGCCACGTACACGGTGCCATCGTCCTGGAGGGAGAAGGCGTTGGTGTTGAGACGGATCGACTGCCGGGTGTCCTTCTTCGACTTGTAGCGGGGAGGGCTGACTTTGCGGCCCTGCCGCTTGCCCTTGACCGAGTCGAAGAAGTTCTTGTAGGCGGTGTCCAGATCCCGCAGAGACTGCTGCAGGACGACCGCCGACACGTCGGCGAGCCAGGCACGTTCCTGGGTGTGCTTGGCCTGGGTGATGCGAAGCCGGGACAGCTCGGCCGACTTCACGTACGGCAGCCCTGCCGCGTGCGCTTCCTTGCGGTCGCGCAGGCAGTCGTTCCACACCACACGGGCGCACCCGAACGCGCTCGCCAGCGCACGGCGCTGGGGGGCATCCGGGTAGGCCCGATAGTTGTAGCGGAGCTGCACACTCAAGACCTTACTGCGATTGGTCTCATGGATGGACCGAATGATTACAGGCGTGGAAGACACGTGGTTTCGGCGATGCATGTGCACTTGGTCTTTGTGACGAAGTACCGGCGTGGGGTGTTCACCGACGAGATGCTGACACGCTGCGAGGAGATCATGCGCAAGGTGTGCGAGGACTTCGAAGCGGAGCTGAAGGAGTTCAACGGCGAACGCGATTATGTCCACCTCCTGGTGCACTACCCGCTCAAGGTCGCCGTCTCGAAGCTGGTCAACAGCCTCAAGGGCGTCTCCGCCCGCCGGATACGGCAGGAGTTCACCGGCCGGATCAACCGCGCCATCATGCCCGGGCATCTGTGGTCGCCCTCGTACTTCTCCGCGTCGTGCGGAGGAGCACCGTTGGCGATCGTCCGCCAGTACATCGAGCAGCAAAAACGTCCGCTCTAACGTGCACGTCAGAGCAGCCTTGAGATGCATTCATCCCCGGCGTGAACGCCGGGGCTTTCTGCAAGAAACCCGGTAAGGCGTGATAGCCGCGCCGGACCGGGACAAAAAGGAAGTCTTGCGGGAGGCTGCCCTCATGACAGCAGACTCCGGTACCGCCGCGCCCCGCTTCGACGAGCTCACCGCCCTCTTCATCAACTGCACCCTGAAGCCGTCCCCGCAGCTCAGCCATACCCAGGGCCTGATCGACAAGAGCGCGGAGATCATGATGTCGTGCGGTGTCACCACATCCGAGATCCGTGCCGTCGACCATGACCTCGCTCCCGGCGTGTATCCGGACATGACGCAGCACGGCTTCGCCACGGACGAGTGGCCCGCTGTCTACGAGAAGGTGATGACGGCCGACATCCTGGTCCTGGCCGGCCCGATCTGGCTCGGCGACAACAGCTCGGTCACCAAGCGGGTGATCGAGCGCCTCTACGCCTGCTCCTCGCTGCTCAACTCCCAAGGACAGTACGCCTACTACGGCCGCGTCGGCGGCTGCCTGATCACCGGCAACGAGGACGGCGTCAAGCACTGCGCGATGAACGTCCTCTACAGCCTCCAGCACCTCGGCTACACGATCCCGCCACAGGCCGACGCCGGCTGGATCGGCCCGGCCGGCCCCGGACCGTCGTACCTCGACCCGGGCTCGGGCGGTCCGGAGAACGACTTCACCAACCGCAACACCAGCTTCATGACCTGGAACCTGATGCACCTCGCCGCGCTCCTCAAACGGTCGGGCGGCGTCCCCGCATACGGCAACCAGCGCTCGCAGTGGGACGCGGGCTGCCGCCCGGGAGCGGAGAACCCGGAACACCGGTGAAAGCACTTCTCCACGTGCATCTCGGCTGTGAGAGTTCGTGAGCCGTGCCCGGGGTGGTGGCTGCAGAGCCGGGTCGTCCTCGAGGTGTGGCGGAGGGCGAGGGCTGCGGGGGCGAGGTCTTCGAGGGCGGGGCCCCGGTTCCGGGGAACGGCGGAGGTCCGGCGCAC